>JBAUTA010001600.1:0-2512 GCA_049581985.1 Kovacikia sp. | reverse complement strand
TCCATTGGGTGAAGCTTGAACACACCTTATGCGCTTTTATCAGCTTTTAAGTAACTGGGCGTAATTAAACTAAAGATGTCATCGGGGGTGAAGCTTCCAAACCCCCTCTACAATTAGTTAGGTAATTAGGACGCCCGACTTAAGCAACTCTGACTCGACAATAAAGGTCATACTTACTCAGTCGCCCTCCATTAGCTACCTTGAGCAAGAACGGATCTGGAGAACTGATCAAAGGTTTTAAGGTTCCTTTGGGTGGCCTGGGCAATCGAACCGCGGGCAGCCATGACGCTCATTTCACGGTTGACTGGCCACAGGTAGTCAAATTCGCCAAAGAAGTTCTGCAGATCGGATAGGAGCCGCTGACGATTTTTGGCCGCTAAATGGAACCCATCATGCTCATAACAAAAGCATCGTTCCAGCCAGTAGATCGCGTCCTGAGTAGACATTCCAAACACGGGAGACTGCAACAGCCGATAAACCAATTCCATAATAGGAAAGTCGTCACGAAAATAGCGGTGAGGCAACACAGCAGAAAGGCCACCCAGCGTGCCTCGTTGCAGCGCCAGAATTCCTAAGTTAGCAACAAAGCTTTCATAGGCTGAAGGCTTAGCAAAATCCTTGTACATATCCTTTGCAATCAATTGGGATACGGTTGTATGGAATGCTTCATCCAAAAAGTGATTGCGAGAAATTGCTGTTGGAGCAGGGATAAATTCTCCCCGATTCTGCACCTTCTTATAGTATTTGACGATCGCATGCTCCATATTCTTGAGGTATGCATTAGCGATGTAGCGCATTGCATAAAAATGGCAGGCCATAAACGGCGAACCAGCCCCCCAGTTGAAACTAAAGAAACTTTGAATCGGAACGGAATAGTCTAGAGAACGCCCCAACATCCCGGTTGTGGGTGCTTTGATGATGAACTTACTCTTATCTTCCAGGGTTTGCAAATACTGGGAATAGTGTTGCCGCTCCTTCTTGAAGGCTCCCTTCGCGATCGAGCGCAGGGCGTAGTATTGGTAGGTCGGTAACGCCTCTTTCCCCAGCGTTAACTTGTAGGAGTTCCACTTCAGCAGGGCACTTAATCCTTTCTTGTCGATCAAAGCAGTGGCTGTCATCAAGCCTACTTTGCGGAAGGTATTAATATGGCAGTGTTCCTGCTCAGTCTCAACCGCAAGCTCATCAGATAAAGTGGTGTAACCACCGATCGCATCAAAAACACTAGAAGTAATCTGATTAAAGAAAACAGTCTCCGTTTCACTATCAGAAATATAGTTGTAGTTGACGAACCAGTGGAGATGGTTCAGCGCCATTCTTTGAGCAGGAGAGGCGGCCTCATAAAGGGGACTACCATAAAGTAATGACTGCTCAGGATCGCTCCAATAATGGTCGCTATTGCTCTGATAGTTAAATGCTTTGCTAAGCTCTTGAATGTTTTCAGTGTAATCAGAGTCCGCATTATTGCGATAGGTTGTTTCGATCAATTTAAAGTGCTTTTTGGGCTGATTTGCACCAATTATCGGACTGGGTTTCTGCGATTTATTGGGTGATTTGAGGAGAGTCGTCATGGTGCGTCCTATAGTTTCAGTTCAGAATCTTATCTTTGAGTGGGATCAACATGCCTTCGATACAAACCCTCAACACAAAGCGGCTAAAAATCTAGACCATTGGAGCCATTGAAGTGGAGCTATTGAAGCTCAATAAACTGCTGACTAAAAATTAAGAAATCCAGGTTAACTTCTTTGCTTTAATTCTGTCGCCAAATGCTGTGTTAACGCCTCAACCGTGAGGTAATCATACAAAAGGGTCGGCTCGATCTCCATGCCCAGCCAATCTGCCAGATCCCCGGTCAAGCCAACAGCGGCTGAAGAATCTAGGCCGTAGCGGTCAAATGTAATATCCGTATCAACGTCCTCTGGATCGATTTCCAACAGTTCGGCTAGTCGAGCAATCAGCCAGTCTTGTATTTCTTCACTTGTATAGACTTTTTCAACCATGGGATTTGTTGGGAGAAGCGCTTGAGCGTCCATATTATTCACCCCTATCTAGCATCAGTGGAATAAGGAAAACCTGAAAAAGTTTGTTCTCTCAAATACAGCTAAGCCCTTGCAAACAAACCATTGCACAGCAAGTATTTGGAAGCCTGAAACTTTACGAGCAGCCGTCAGCAAAGGCAATTTGCGATCTAGAAAAATACCTACCCTCATAGACGCGCGTAGTCTTGTTGATAAGCTTCTAAGCAAAAACCCTGAAACACCTTGCCGAGATTTTTCTAGACACATACCTATGCATACCATAAGTTATTTAAGTATAAAGACGGAGATTTGTCTGTTGAAAAAATCTACACCTTTCAAAATATTGCCGATTTAGTCCAATTTATATCTTCGCAAAGTCCTGAAAATCATACAGGAGTGTCCGTCAGGAACCGGGCTGATCCGCTGTGGAAGGCTTTTTCCCGCCTGGATTTGCCCTGTCCTGAGTTAGAAAGCCATCTTCCATATGCACAACCCGA
>JBAUTA010001599.1:0-2449 GCA_049581985.1 Kovacikia sp. | reverse complement strand
GATCGAAGTGGAAGACATGGTTTGCACGGGTCAGGTTTAAGCCAACGCCCCCTGCTTTGAGGGACAGGATGAAGATACGCGGCCCCTGCGGATCTTGCTGAAAGCGATCGACCATTTCTTCCCGCTGCTTTTTGGAGGTGCTGCCATAGAGAAATAGTACCTCTCGCCCTAACTGTCGCTCCAGATGGGCCTTAAGCAGCTTTCCCCATTCGGCAAACTGGGTGAAGATCAAAGCCCGATCGCCCTCCAGAACCACTTCTTCCAACATCTCTTCTAATCGTTGCAATTTACCAGAGCGTCGATCGAAGACTGAAGATTCAAGCGTGGAGATTGCCGATTTTGTTTCGCTTTTGCCGCTTCCTTCTTCTTTCAAAAAGAGAGCTGGATGATTGCAGATCTGTTTTAGCTTTACCAGCAGTGCCAGAATGATGCCTTTGCGTTGAATCCCATCAGATTCTTCGATTTGCGCCAGGGATTTATCCACAATGGTTTGGTAGAGAGAAGCCTGTTCGCTGGTAAGCCCACAGAAAACAGTCATCTCCTGTTTTTCAGGGAGATCCTGGATGATGTCGCGATCGGTTTTCAGCCGCCGCAGAATAAAGGGTTGGACGAGCGATCGCAGCGTTTTCAGGGAATCCGTGTCGCCATAACGCTCGATCGGCGTGGCAAAGCGGCGCTGGAAGAAATTCTTGGGTCCCAGATAGCCGGGATTGAGAAAGTCGAGAATCGACCAGAGTTCTGATAGGCGATTCTCAACCGGAGTCCCGGTGAGGGCAATCCGAAACTGGGCCTCAAGCTGTCGTACGGCCTGAGACTGCTTAGCATCGGGATTTTTGACATTTTGTGCTTCATCCAACACAACCCCCTGCCAGGAGACACTTTGTAGATCCTTGAGGTCGCGGTGAATCAGCGCATAGCTGGTGATTACCAGATGTTTGGTTGCCACAGCTGGCGCAAACGCCTTCCCCTTGGGGCGGCCATCTCCGTGATGCAACACCACCTTGAGACTGGGACCAAATTTCTTCACCTCCCGTTCCCAGTTGCCCAGAACCGATGTCGGGCAAACCAGTAAGGTGGGGGCTTCCAGCGTTTTTTTCTCCTGCAAACTCAGCAAAAAAGCAATTAACTGGATCGTTTTGCCCAACCCCATGTCATCGGCAAGACAGGCACCTAACCCCCATTGCTCCAGAAACGACAACCAGCCGACACCGCGGGATTGGTAGGGACGCAGCTCTCCCCGAAAACTAACAGGGGTGGGGATAGATTCGATCGATCGCTTGCCGTTCAGGGTGTTGATTAGATCTTGTAAGGATCCAGATGCTTCAAAGCTAACGACAGGTAGCTTTTCAATCACCTGGGTATCCCCCGTGCTGATCCGCAGGGCATCCTCTAGGGAGAGGGAAGTCTGATCTTTGCGGCTGGCAAAGAAGGTTTGGGCAGCCCGAATATCCTGGGGGCGCAGTTCTACCCATTCGTCATTAATTTCGACCAGCGGCATATTGAGGGCAACCAGGCGATCGAACTCCTGTTTGGATAGGGTTTGCCCACCAATAGAAAGTTCCCATCGAAAGTTGAGCAAACTTTGCAACCCCAGACGGTCTCCCTTCCGTGTTTTTGCCGTCTGGGCCTGGATCTTCAAGCCTAATCGGCTTGCCCAGCCCCCCTGATTTGCCAGACTGGGCGGCATCACCACCCCCAAGCCGCTATCCTGCAACCGCCATGCCACTGTTTTGAGGAAATCATAGGCCTGAAGCGCATCCAGAAAGCAATACTGGGGGCGAGGCTCCTGCAAGCTCGGTTCAATCAAGGCATAAAGGCGAGACGCCAACCCTAAACCCATCAAAAAAGTTTCCTGGGGTTGGGCGATCGTTCGGCCCTGATAAACCAACCGTTCCACTGGATTCCCCCAAATCGTAGGGGCGCTGACCAGAAACTCCGGATCATCCGTCGCCTGCAAAAAAAACTCCACTGTCCAGCGGGTCTGTCCAGATTGGGGCGGATGCAAATACAAGCAGGTGCGAAACAGACTTTGCTCAAACCCGCGCTGCTGCAAAGGGTTTGTCCAGTTGTTTAATGCTATTTTGAGCCCCTCCAAACCTGTCGCTGCCAGGATTCCCGACTGCTGTCCTAAGGCTTGTAGCCATTCCTGAACGGGAGACTCGATCGCCCCCGATCGGTTCCCCCCCCTGGATGCCTTATCCGTTGTCGTTGACCAGACATGATCCTTGACTGCATCACGGATCCAGGCATCTAGAGTAGTGGTGAGAAAGTTTTGCAGAAGAGTTTGGGGATCGAGGGGGAAGGGGACAGAGGGCACGCAGTGGGAAGCAGACAGTTCCGCTGCTTGATAGGTGCGGCACGCGGGGGGCATGCGCTCAAGGAAATGGGTCAGTCGCAGTTGGTCTACCGCACTATCCAGCAAGGGCTGCCAGCGGGCTAAAAACGAGCC
>JBAUTA010001598.1:0-1635 GCA_049581985.1 Kovacikia sp. | reverse complement strand
CACAAACAGTACGCCCGCGATGGGAGCGTTAAACGCTGCTGCCAGTCCTGCTCCTGCTCCCGCCGCAATCAATTGACGGCGATGCTCAGGAGAAGTGGGAAACCAGCGACTGAGCTGATTTGCCAGTGCTGCCCCAATTTGTACCGTTGGTCCTTCTTTTCCTAACGGCATCCCTGATGCTAGAACCAGCGTTGCACTGATTAGCTTCACCAGGGCAATCCGCAAGTTGAGGGGCATGGGGACTTTTGCCAGGACAGCTTTGACATCAGACATACCGCTACCACTTGCCTCTGGGGCAAAGCGCTCGACTAGCCAGCCAGCTAAAAAACCTCCAGCCAGGCCGATTGTGGGCAGTGCCAGATAAACGGGGAACCAGTGAGCCATGCTGCGCCGCCAGCCACCCAACCAGCCAATACCTTCTCCGAGCAAGAGAGCCGCCAGTCCCGACACCAAACCAATCAGACAGGCTTCAAAAATGGCGAGACGTTTGGGGCGTACCAGTACTTGTGAAAAACGATTCCAAAAGATACGCCCGATTTGTCGCATAGTGACTCAAAAATTACTTGGGCAGCAGCAACGTTAATTGTACTGAAGTGGAGGATAGGGCGCTCATGATTAGGATTCCCCAATATCTCAGAAGATTTAAAGCAAGAAGTTTTGTTACAGACAGGACTAGGATAAGTAGAGGCGTAGGATGCACCTGCAAGAAACGGATGTGATAATGAGTCAAACTTGGGGGTGAGTTACGATGAGTAAGATTGCGTATGCATCGCTTCTAGTGCGGCAACAGTTTCAAAACTTCGTTCAACAACATATTCGGCCACCTCAAATAGAGATTGTTCAAACTGAATTGCTGGCAGAATCCAGGATGGATGTTGCTTACCTGGCGCTTATCCTGAGTTCTTGTACGATCGCGACTCTGGGCTTACTCTCCAACAGTGTAGCGGTCATTATTGGTGCCATGATTATTGCGCCTCTGATGCTGCCGATTCGGGGTTTAGCCTTTGCGGCCCTGGAAGGTAATGTGACGCTTTTTCGTAAAGCCTTGATCTCTATTACCGTAGGAACAGTTTTATCGCTCGGTATTTCCTGGTTCTTCGGTCATATCACAGGCATTCCAACTTTTGGGAGTGAAGTCCTCTCCCGCGCTAAACCGAATTTACTCGATTTGGGCATTGCAGTGGCGGCGGGAGGCATCAGTGGCTATGCCAAAATACAGCCTAAAATATCGGGCAGTCTGGTAGGAACAGCGATTGCTGTAGCACTAATGCCTCCCATTTGTGTTGTGGGACTGGGCTTGTCTCATGGCAACTGGGTTCTGAGTTGGGGAGCGGCGTTGCTCTACTTTACCAATTTGTTGGGTATCACATTATCTTGCATGATTATTTTTCTCATAGCTGGATATGCAGCATCTCCAAGAGCTAAGACAGCCTTAATTTGGGGGGCGGCCCTGACTCTTTTACTGCTGATTCCCTTGAGCTTGAGCTTTATTCAACTCGTGAGACAGGCTGATCTAGAAATGAGCGTTAAACGGGCGCTACTGACTGGCATGATTACGTTTCAGCAAGTTACTCTGGTCCAAGTTCAAACTAATTGGCTAGCAAATCCCGCACAAGTTAACCTGACGGTTCGCAG
>JBAUTA010001597.1:0-1577 GCA_049581985.1 Kovacikia sp. | reverse complement strand
ACCATTTGCGGCAGAAAGCTAAGGTGATTAACGATAACTATCAGGGAGACATGGCAAGGGCGGAAGCACGACAAGATCAGCCGAGTCTATTGCCATTTGAATAAGCGGATGTTTCCAGCCTGCCATTCGCCTGCGCTCTGAACTATGCGCTCTGAACCATGACCTGGCTAGGGATCAGGGATCATCAAATAAATGACGCACTTGTGGGGGCAGGTTTGCCCTTACTACGGTTATAATTCCTATTCCTAAGGGAGTAGCTTTAAGGTATCTCCAATGACAAACTTCCGCAGGTTGTTGACGATAGGCAAAGAACTAAGCCCACGATCGACCAATTCCGGGAATTGCGCCAGTCTCTCGACAATCAGGTTGGCAAAATTGTAGGTTGGATTGCTGCCATAGTTGAGTGTCAGATATTCTAACAGTTCTAGCCCATAATCCTGGAACTCCAGGATATCAGCAATGCAAGCGAGCTTAAAGAGTTGTTCGGGCGTTTTTAATGGGGAATTATCTTCTTCCTGAATTAAATCGCGGAAGTAGAAGGCATCCCCCCAAAGAATCTGCCCTGTACGCAGGGAGGATTGGATTGGAGATCGCGCCCTCAGCCGATAGGCCATGGACAGATCAAATAGGGTAAAGCCCTGCTCACGTAGATATATATCCACATTGGCAAATAGGGGTTGGTCGTGATACAGGTGAGAAAATTCAACCTCTACCTGAATTGCCAGAATACTGCGCTCCAATAGCTCAGCCGCCCCTTTCAAAACTTGTAAATCTGCACCTTGCACGTCAACCTGAAGGAAGTCAATTGCGGGAATGGCTTCCGTCTGGCAAATTTGATCCAGCGTTGTGATATCAAGCCCGATCGAAAAGTCCTCACTCATTACCTCTGAAAGCCCTGCGAACCTTACCAGATAAGGCTCATTGGGTTGATATAATGAGCTGCACATCGGGTCTTTGGTGACGTGTAAAGTTGCTTCCCCAATGGCAGCCCCCAGGGCAAGCGGCAGGTGCCTTTCATTCCAGGTAATTTGGCGGGCTTCTAAATCAGCATTAGCTGCCTCACAGGCATCGGCATCGGCATCAAAACCATAGATCGTCAGATTAGGAGCAAATAAGCCCCAGCCACTGCTAGCGTAGTCATCCTCCCTGCTGATCTTGCGGGAACCAATATTTGCGATCGTCATGTGGGTCTGGTTCAACCCACCATTGGTTTTCAATTGAGGCACAAAGAACGGCATGGTCACCTACGACAAGTAGCTGGGTGGAATGCTGCACTTTCATTCTGATGGATAGCGAGAATATTCAGATTGCTTCGTAAAGCTTCGTTAGAACCGAATCGGGGTTTACCGTTGAATCCACGGGAGCAGATCGCGCATAAAAGGCGTTATCATTTTGGTTTGATTGGGCTCCCGGTGATGCTCTGAAAGCAAGTAGCGAAAAGGGTTTCTCTATCCAATAAGGGCCATTCAGAATTCAAAATTGGAAGCAATGCCATCGAGCCAAAGTTCAGGTGATACAATGCCAATTTCTATAGCAGTTCTCACCTGGGTGAGGTATGGGGAGGGGGGGGTCTATCC
>JBAUTA010001596.1:0-1809 GCA_049581985.1 Kovacikia sp. | reverse complement strand
GCGAGAGGTGGGGTTCCATCTCTGTCGGCAACTTTCCTTCTTTAAAGGGGTCTCAGCAATTGGTGTCAGAACTGCGACTTGAAGCCTGAGGTTTTCTACACGGCACGCAGCAATGCTTATTGACGCTTTATCCGATCGATCTCTTGCTGCAGTTCTTCAATCTGGCGACGTAGTTCATCTACTTCGGTTTGGGCTACGGGGGAATCTGTGGCAGGGGTTGTGACCTCAACTTCGACCGAGCCTTCTGCTCCTGCACGGGGATAGTTTCCAGCTCGAATCTGGCGATACTCTTCTGAAGCCGCCCATTCGCGCAAATAATGGGTCCGCTCTACGGTGAAGGGGTGAGTCAGAAAGACACCCTGAGAAAGATTGTTATAGAGCAAGAACTTATAAATCTGGTTGATGCCCTCCTGGTCAAGGTCCTGATAGCGCTCGGATTGGCGCGTAAATTCTTCCAGGCTGATTTCGTGGGCATGGTTGCTGCTGCCGCCTGCCATTTTCATCATGGAACACAGGACGGGGTTGAGGTCATCCATGACTAACAGGGATGCGCGATCGGCAGACAACTCTGCTTTCCGTAACCATTCATAAAAGGCGATCAATAACCCGGTCGTAATCAGTTCGCTAAAGCCAAAGGTCATTCTTGCTAACCCTGAAACCGCCATCGTAGTCCAGATTGCCATTTGAATCAGGGTGGAGTGACCACATTTAATATGGCCCAGTTCGTGCGCAATCACCGATCGCAGTTCCGTTTCATTCAGCAGGTCCAGCAATCCGGTATTAATCGTCATGCAGGGGCGTTCCTGCCCCAATGCGTAGGCGTTCGCCAGGGGATTTTGGGAAACGAACAGACTGGGCTCTGGGTAGATATCCAAATCCCGCAGGCATTCACGCATGATCTGGTAAACACTAGCGTACTGGCGCGGTCCCACCTGGATGCTGTTGCCCATCTGGAAGATAAATTGGGGGCGTTCCGAAAGGAATTCCACAAATTTCCGGGCAACCAGATCAAACCCCGGTACATTTCGCAGGGCCTTTTCTGCCTGTCGGTCTAGGGGGTGTCGGAAGGCTTCGCTGGAGATCCCAGTATAGGTGGGCATTGAGTAACTCCTGAAAGAGCGATGAGTAAGGAACCGGGAGGAAGAGGAAAGGTTACAGGGGGAAGCAGAGGGGTAAGTAGAAAGCAGAGGAATGGGGGAAAAGCAGAGAATAGCAAAGACAGGGAGAGCGGGGAACCCCTGGTCCAAATCATCCTGCTTTTCAGAAATATCTCACCTTTTATTCCCTGATTCCTGCCAGCCTCATGTCATCTCCTGTTCTTTTGTATCGTATTAGCCTGTTTGCTAGCAGTGCTCAACGCATAATTTACCTAAATTCACCTCGCCCAAGGCCATCCAAACTGACACTGGCTACAGTTGTTCAGTATCAGATTCCTTAGTAAATGCTTTCCAGCCTGTTAGCTAGGCAGAGGGTGAATCGATCGCTGACCCATGTATCAGCCGTTGATTGGTAGAATTCTCCTTATTGTTGTGTGCGGAAAGACCCTCTGGCGTTAAGCTGGGGGGCTTTTTATCGGCGTATTGAAGGTGCTGCGCGTGCAGAAATCGTTAGAGAATGGTTAGGAATCGGCCATTATGACTCCCTACCCCCTACTCCCTACCCCCTACCCCCTACGCCCTACTCCCCCAGCCATGCCATTTCTGCGCCCATTAAAACGCTTTTCCCTATCCCTGGTTCTTTCCCTGACCGTTCTGCCCCAGGTTAGTCAAACAGTGCAGGCGTTGACTAACCTCGATCGCGGCAAGCGCG
>JBAUTA010001595.1:0-2686 GCA_049581985.1 Kovacikia sp. | reverse complement strand
CCCTTGTCCACTCCGGGGACAGGACCTAACCGCATTTCCAGCGCCTCTAGACAAAGTTGCGTCGTCGCGTGATCCCCAGTGCCAAAAGCAACCCCTGGTTCCAGCAGCAGGAGCAAGCGATCGGTTGCTTCCGGTGGGGGCAACCAGGCAGGATAGATGAGGAAGCGATCGCCAATTTCCTGGGGTTGCCAATGCTGCTTCCAGGTACTTGCCCAATCCTCCTCATCAATCAACTCCCACTTTACGGCTGGAATTGATTGACCGACACAGAGGGCATCCTGCCGAATGAGTAAGGCCAGGGCTGCCAGATCGAGGAGATGAGCCTGAAACTGGGGCAAATAAGCACAAACCAGGCAGGAGTTTCCCTTCGTCTCGCTAGAAGTTCCCCGGCAGCCAAACTTCTCTAGCCGCCAAAAGAGCATGTCCTCCAGCGCCAAGTCACATAGAATCCGAATTTCCCACCAACTGTTTGCCATAGAGCTATCAGCTATCAGCTATCAGCTATCAGCTAACCGAGGCAGTGGCAAATGGCAGGTGACAGGTATAGATTCTCCTAATCCCTAGCCCCCCTAACCTGGCTGCTGACTGCTGACTGCTGACTGCTGACCGCTACAACGTTACTGTGTAAGCCTCTCGAAT
Organism: Kovacikia sp.; assembly: GCA_049581985.1. GTDB lineage: Bacteria > Cyanobacteriota > Cyanobacteriia > Leptolyngbyales > Leptolyngbyaceae > Kovacikia. The sequence continues at coordinate 2,047 of JBAUTA010001595.1, read as the reverse complement.
CCCTGGAACATGCAGGATTTCACTCAAGACTCCTTCCGGTAGGGGATCGTCAATGCTGAGTACCATGACGGCATCTCCTCTGACAATCTTACGCCCTACCTGCATACTGGCGATATTGACATTGAAACTGCCCAGAAATGAGCCAATTTTTCCAATGATTCCCGGCATATCGCGGTGCAGAGTAAACAGCATATAGCGGTTTGGGGGAACGTTAACAGGAAAGTCATCCACGCTCGTGATCCGGATTTCGGAATCACCCAACAATGCCCCACTGACGGAATGCTCACCTAGAGAGCCTTTCGCAGACAGATGCAGCGATCCTGTATAGTCCCGAATAGAAGCATCACGGGTTTCAATGACATGAATGCCCCGTTCTTTTGCTTCCAGGCTGGCATTAACGTAGTTGACTCGCTCTTGTAAAGCATGGGAAAGCAATCCCTTTAAAGCCGCAACCACAATTGGTTGACTCTGGTTGGTTGCCAGTTCCCCCTGCAGCCGGATGTTGAGGGATTCGATCCGTCCTCCCGCCAGTTGAGCGACTAGATTGCCCAAGGTTTCAGCCAGTTGCAGGTAGGGGCGCAGTTGTTCAAGCAGGTCAGGACGCAGGCCAGGAATATTGACCGCCGATCGGGCGGGCAACCCCAACAACACATCCCGAATCTGCTCTGCCACATCGATCGCTACATTAACCTGCGCCTCCTCAGTGGAAGCACCCAGATGGGGAGTCATCACCATTTCCTTGCCTAATTCCCGCAGGGACGACTCCTTCAATGGCTCCTGCTCGTAAACATCCAAAGCGGCTCCAGCAATCTGGCCGGACTTAATCGCCTCTGCTAGCGCTGCCTCATCAATGATCCCGCCACGGGCACAGTTAATAATGCGGGCAGTGGGTTTCATCTTTGAAAGTGCGGCTGCATTAATCAAATGGGTCGTTTCAGCCGTCTTAGGAATGTGGAGGGTGATGTAGTCTGCTTCCTGAAACAACAAATCCAAATCAACCAGTCGGCAACCCAACTGCTCAGCTCGTTCATGGGAAATAAAGGGATCATAGGCAAGCAACTTCATCCCCATTGCCCTGGCGACACTGGCAACGTGGGCCCCAATCTTGCCCAAACCAACGACGCCTAAGGTTTTCTTATAGACCTCGACGCCAGTAAAACTTTTGCGATCCCACTTGCCGCTTTTGACCGATTGGTTAGCCTCCGAAATATAGCGGGACATTGCCAGCATCAGTGCCAGCGTATGTTCGGCTGCGGCGATCGTGTTGCCTTCGGGAGAGTTGACAACCACGATCCCCTTGCGGGTTGCTGCCAACACATCCACATTGTCAACCCCTACGCCAGCCCGTCCAATAATTTTCAGGTTATTTCCGACCTCAATCACATCTTTAGTGACACGAGTCCCGGAGCGGATCATTAAAGCATCGTAGTCTGGAATAATTCGGATCAGTTCCTCAGGGGATAGATCTGTTTTCACGTCCACCTGGGCAACCTGGGACAAAATATCGATTCCAACTTGATCGATAGGGTCTGAGACAAGAACTTTGGGCATGGTGAACTGGCAGAAATAAAGAGTAAAGTACTTAAGAATCCGGAGCCGTTAGACTAACAACCACCGTCAAAGGTGCCAGTAAAAATCATAGAGGCTTTTCTCTTTGAGGTAGGGTAACCGTTTCTAGTCAGGCAGAATCTTTAAAGTACGTCATTTTAGAGACAGATTTATTCAAACTGTTTGTTTTTCTTAATCTGACAAAACTTAGGTAGGCTAAGTAGGTGTCAGGTATCAAGTGTTAGTGTTCAATTAAAACTTGTCTAATTTTAATTATCCAACTTTTAATTGCCTACTGTTTACGGTCTACTATTTCCCTATTCCCTGGCTATCCCTATTTAAAGAACAATTTCGACAGATAGAAATACGATCCAGGATTGGAAACTCTCGTTGGGAGCAACCACCACCTCTTCCATTTGTAACCCTTATTCTTTAAATGGGTATTTCTCCCTCAAAGCTCTTTCCTCCTTGCCCATTCCCAGACTTTTTCCCACTCCTA
>JBAUTA010001594.1:0-2701 GCA_049581985.1 Kovacikia sp. | reverse complement strand
AATATGAGTTCGGGTTAAGCAGCAGTGAGTAAAGCGTTATGCAGAGCTAAAGAAGGTTACTTCAGTTGATAATAATAAGCTATTAACACACACACTATGATGACTATTCACTGAGCTTTGTTATAAGGAGAACACATGCCGAGCAATATATACTTAAAAAGGTGTTATGAAATCAAACCAATTGCTACAGGATATGGTGCATGCTTTGCGACAGATAAAATAACGGTGGAAGGATGTAGAATCGGGTATTTTTATCGTGAAAGTCCCGAGAGTCCTATTGATAGTGGTTGGCGTTTCCTATCAGGGGATGAGCCTAATGAATATATAGATAATCCAAATAACATTGGTGTTCATGATGTGAATACTATTGCTAATTATGATCCGGATATAATTGCCTATCTTAAGAAACCTATAGGATCCGTATTTATTCGCGATCCAAAAACAGATACTTTCGTAGCGATAGAAAAACTTGCCTAGTCGGAGGCCATCAACATCTAGGAGGCAAGCAGGACCTGGACTTTATAGGTGAATCCTAAGTAGGATGGCTTTGTAAAATTGTCACTGTTGAAAGCAGTAGCTTAAGAGTAAACTTTTTGTTACGCTCTCATCATCTGTTCGCTACTAAAGGATTGATCACGGACAGAGTCTGGAAGCAGCATGGTTCGAGGCAGCAAGTTAAAGGGTAACATTTTTACCCGAGGGCTAGGGGTTCTAGCCTTTTAGGCTTCCCCAAAAGTGGTACTCTCGTTTGAATTATGCCGATTTTGGTGTGTTGCGTGGAGTTCAGGAGAATGGGTAAGTTCAACTATTACGACAATATCGCACCAATCTATGACCAGACGCGCTGGATGACAGAATCAGTGGCAGAGGCAGTCACCGATTCTATTCTTGCGCTTGTTGACGCAACACCTGAAACATCTTTTTTAGAACCTGGTGTTGGTACTGGGTTAAATATTCTTCCTTTGGTCAAACGCGGCTATTTTGTGACTGGAATTGATGTTTCTGAAGCAATGCTCGACCAGTTGTACCAGAAATTGAATCCAATTCCGCAAAACTTGACACTGCTACATGCGGATGCCTCACAATTACCTTTTTTAGACCAGAGTTTTGATGTCGTGCTGACCGTTCACATGGTTCACACCGTTTCAAATTGGAAGATTTTTCTGGATGAAATCGATCGCGTACTGAAACCGCAAAGCTTTTATCTAAATGCTCAATGGCTCACTCCCCCTGCTCGAATGGAATTTGAGCAATATTTCAGAGCTATTTTGTCCAAGTACGAAGAGTCCCAAGTCTCAAAACAGGTATATGGAGTAATCAATGAAATTAACGTAGAGGAATATTTGCATAATAAAGGTTATCGGTCAAACTATCTGATAGCTAAGGGATGGACGGTCAGCAACACCGTTGAGGAACTGCTCAGTTTCTTCAAATCGCGGGCATATGGATTGTGTTGGCGAGTGCCGGATGAGATATTCCATCGAATAATAGATGAGTTTGAAGAGTTTTGTACTAAACATTACGGTTCATTGAAAACAGAGTTATCATCTGAGGCAAAGTTTGAGATATGGGCGTATACCGCAAGCTAACACGTCAAAGCCGTTGGTGCCGTTAGGCACCCAATCCGAACTCTGAGAAATACTCGGTCGGTGGCCACTTCAGTTATCCAAATAAGCTTAATCCGGCCACAAAATATGAGCAATCCCATGAAGGAAGCAGCAGTAAGAGAATTTTTTGACGCGTGGTCACTCTATGATCAAGTGCTTGACCAAAATTACATGTTTCACGAAGAACTTTATCAAGAGGTGCAACATCTTATTGCCAAGTACTATGCTGAGCGCCCGGTTACGCTCCTTGATCTTGGGTGTGGCAGCGCGCGCCATTTAGCGCGCGCCTTGGAAGGTTGCCTGATTTCTCGATATCTTGGTTACGATCTTTCTGAGATAGCGCTCGCTCACGCCACATTCAATCTGGCTGGCTTGGGCTGCCCTATCGAATTACATCAGGGCGACCTCCTTGAGGGCTTGAAGGCCAATAGAGAACAATTTGATCTGATTTTTTCCAGCTTTGCCCTGCATCATCTTGGCTCCGCTGAAAAGGCGACCTTTTTTCGGCTGCCCTACGAGGGGCTTCAGGGGAATGGAAGGCTACTGCTGATCGATGTAATGCGAGAGGAGGATGAAGATCGCCAACTTTACCTCGAGCGCTATTGTGGTTGGTTGAGGTCCGAGTGGAAAGCCATGCGGCCAGAAGCGCTAGATGCCATTTGTGACCACATCCAAAACAACGACTTTCCGGAAACGGCATCGGAACTCTCCGCGATGGCGACTCAGGCTGGCTTCAGTGGGTGCTACGAAATCAACCAGTTCCGCTGGCATCGCACTTGGTGCTTCGAAAAAAACCATCCCTTTAACTAATGAGCCCCACCGATGGATTTCTTATCAAACTCTGAAATAATCTTAAAACGACTGCCTATACCCCGCAGCTTGCTGCGATTGGGATAAGCAGTCCGCCGACTGAAGGTCGGCACTATGAGATCCCAACGCAGTTTTAATTGAGGGTGACTGTCCAAGGGATTTAGGTAATCATGAATGGAATGAGGTTGGATTGGCATAATGGCGAAAAAATCCAAGGGCTTTGGTGCACTTCTCAAGCAGCAGCGGGCAGACAAAATCGAGCAGAAAGCACTGGAAAAGTTGGA
>JBAUTA010001593.1:0-8090 GCA_049581985.1 Kovacikia sp. | reverse complement strand
TCCAGGTACAGGGGCTGCATAAGCGCTATGGCAGAGTAGCGGCTGTTCAGGGCATTGATTTCTCAGTTGCAGAAGGTGAAGTCTTTGGGCTGATTGGTCCGGATGGTGCTGGAAAAACGACGACATTCCACATTCTGGGTGGGATTATGGAAGCCAGTATGGGTACGGTGCAGGTCTTGGGACAGGCTCCCCGGGTTGCCCGTTTGGGAATTGGCTATCTGACGCAGCAGTTTTCTCTTTACCTCGATCTGAGTATTGATGAGAATCTCCGCTATATTGCTGGACTGCGCAACGTTCCCGATCGCCTGTTGACCGAACGGCGCGCCAAATACCTGCGCTTAATGAATTTGGAGGAATTTGGCGATCGGCTGGCAGGTCAGCTTTCTGGAGGCATGAAGCAAAAGTTGGCGCTTTGCTGTTCCCTGATTTATAAACCAGAGGTGTTACTCCTGGATGAGCCCACAACCGGGGTTGATCCGGTTTCGCGGCGGGAGTTTTGGGATGTCCTGGCAACGCTTGCCCATGAGGGGGTCACCATCGTGGTTGCCACCCCCTACCTGGATGAGGCTGAACGCTGTAACCGGGTTGCCCTGATGTATAGTGGGCAGATTCAACAAATCGGTACCCCAGGAGAGCTCAAAGCTAGTCTGGGGCTGAATCGCCTGGAGGTACGCACCAGTAGTCCGTTAGATCAGGCGGAGCGGGTATTGACGCAAACGGGAGAGGGGATAGAAAATCGCCAGCCCAAATTCCAGAATCCCAACTCTCAAATTGTGGATGTGCAAACCTTTGGCGATCGCCTTGATGTCCTGGTGAAGGATGAAAATAGGGGTAAGGAAGAGGTTCGTAATCTGCTCCAGCAGAATCATCTGACGCTTGAGCGGGTGGAGCTGACCCCCCCCACCCTGGAAAATGTTTTTGTCACACGCCTGCGTCAGCAGGGATCTGAACCTCCCTTTATCCCGTTTCCGCGATCGCGGAGAGATCTCTACCAGCGCAGTAGGTCAACCCGACCCGCTATCTATGCCCGGAAGCTGAATCGGGTCTTTGGCACTTTCCAGGCGGTCAAAAATGTCAATGTGGAAGTTCGCTATGGCGAAATCTTCGGACTTCTGGGGGCCAATGGAGCCGGCAAAACCACCACGATCAAAATGCTTTGTGGGTTACTGGAAGCCAGCTCCGGTGAAATCTCTCTCGGTGGCGAAACGGGTAACCTGCGGAGTCAGGACTTGCGCCGACGGCTGGGCTATATGAGCCAGAAGTTTACCCTCTATGATGACCTGACCATCCTGCAAAATCTGGAATTTTATGCAGGCGTCTATGGTGTTCCCAAACATCTGCGCCGGGAAAAAATCGAGTGGGTGATTGCAACCTGTGGCCTGGAAGGGCAGGAGACAATGCTTACCGGCCAACTCCCCGGTGGCTGGAAACAGCGAGTGGCCTTTGGGTCATCGGTAATGCATGAGCCAGAGATTCTATTTTTAGATGAACCCACCTCAGGGGTAGACCCCCTGGCGAGGCGACAGTTTTGGCGGCTGATCAATGAGTTAGCCCGACAGGGCGCGGCGATTCTGGTTACCACCCATTATTTGGAGGAGGCTGAACAATGTAATCGACTGAGTTTCATGGTTGCTGGGGAAACGGTGCTGGAAGGGTCACCCAGCCAGATCAAAGCGGCGCAACCTGGCAAACTGATTGAAGTGGTGCCCGATCGCAACCAGGCGGCATCTGACTTACTCAAGCAAGCCCTGGAGTCCTGGCGGGTATCCATCTTTGCCGATCGCCTGCATGTGGTGGTAGACGATCCAGACACCGAAATTCCTAAACTGCGTGAGTTACTCCAGTCTGCCGGTATCACGATTCAGTCCTTGCGGCAGATTCCTTACTCCCTAGAAGATGCTTTTATTGGAACCGTGCAACGGGCTCAGAGGCAACCATGAAGCGAATTCTAGCCCAATGTGTCAAGGAACTGGTGCAATTCCGGCGCGATCGCCTGACCCTGGCGCTTGCCTTTATCCTGCCCCTTCTAACCCTATTTATTTTTGGCTTTGCCATTCGTTTAGAGGCAAAAAACATTCCCCTCTATGTCCAGGACTTCGACCGCAGTAATTTGAGTCAGGCCTATATTGAACGGCTGTTTGCCACCAACCAGTTTGAACCGGTCCCCTGGTCCGGTGATCAGCCCGAACACGCGATCGATGAGGGCATAGCTAGAGCCGTTGTGATTATTCCACCGGACTTTAGCCGCCAAATCAGATCGAACAAACAAAGCACGGTTCAGGCATTGATCGATGGCACCGATGTGAATAATGCGCGGGTGATCCAAAATAGCATTCAAGCGACAACCAATTTCTTTTTGGCAAATGATGTTGCCCAGACGAAGCGCAACCTGATCAATGCGGAGGTGCGGTTGTGGTTTAATCCTGGGCGCAAGGAGTCACTCTACATCGTCCCCGGCGTGTATGCTGTGGTTCTATGGATTTTCCCATCCTTGCTAGCGGCGATCGCCATGGTGCGTGAAAAAGAAAAAGGCACCATTTTGCAAGTTTATGCCTCCAGCCTCACTGCCTCAGAGCTGATCCTGGGCAAAGCTCTGGCCTATGTCATTGTTGGGCTTTGTGAAACCCTGGTAGTTATGGGCTTGGGATGCCTGACCTTTTGGGTCGGGTTCGCTGGCGACCCAACGCCTTTGCTCATCGGCACCACCCTCTTCCTCACGGATGCTGTCCTGTTTGGGCTACTGTTAGGAATCCGAAGCAGTAACCAGAATGCGGCAGTGCAAGGGGTCTCCCTGGTTGGCTTTATTAGTGCCCTCCTCCTATCAGGGTTCATTTATCCCCTCAGCAATATTCCATTTCCCCTATCGCTCTTGCCCAATATCATTCCCGCCCGCTATTACATCATCATCACGCGGGATGCCTTTGTGCGCGGTATTGGTTGGGCAAGTGTCTGGTTTGACGAACTGGTGATGATTGTCATCGGGCTGGTTTTATTTAATATTGCCCGCCGAGCTTTGAGTCGCATGCAACTACCCAACTAAGTCTGGGTTTCCCCTATGAAAGCGTTTTTCTCTTTCTTCAGAAACTTCCTCGACAGCCGCTTCTGGGCACTGGCTCAGAAGGAAATCAACCAAATTTTGCGCGATCGGCAACTGCTGGTTTTACTGATTGTGCCGCCGACGGTGCAACTGTTGCTTTATGGCTTTGCGCTCAATCCGGATGTTCAGCACCTGAAGTTGGGAGTGGTGGATTATGCCCATGTATCCGCCAGCCGGGAATTGGTTTCGGCGTTGACCGAAAATCAGATTTTTGTGATTGACACCTATCCAGCCAGTGAAAAACAACTGGCAAAACTGGTAGAAGAAGGCAAATTGACGGCAGGCATGGTGATCCCACCAGACTTTAATCGCAAAATCAATGATGGGAAATCCGCAGATATTCAGTTTTTTATTGATGGGGTCGATGCCAATACGGCTGGCATTGCGAATGGGTATGTTCAGCAAATTGTGAACCAATACAATCGTCAGCTCTCCAATGCTCAGATCTCACCCGCCGTCATCCCGCAGGTAATCTTTCTCTATAATCCTGGGCTGAACAGTAGTTGGTTTTTTGTGCCAGGGGTTATGGGGTTGGTACTCACCCTGATCGGCACCCTGGTTTCAGCCATAACGGTAGTGCGGGAGAAAGATACCGGCACCCTGGAACAATTGCTCATGACCCCAGCAGCAGCCTGGGAGATTTTGCTGGCAAAGATTGTGCCTCTATTTTTCCTGTTAATGGGGGATGTGTTTCTGGCGCTAACGCTGGGAAGAGTCGTCTTTGAACTTCCGTTCCGAGGTAACTTTCCGTTGTTTATCGGGCTGTCGGGCATGTATCTGTTTGTGGGTATTAGTCTTGGCATCATGCTGGCAACGGTGTCGCAATCCCAACAACAGGTGGTGTTGACCGCCTTCTTTATCAACCTGCCAATGGTTCAAACGTCTGGGGCGATCGCTCCGATCGAAACCATGCCCCAATTATTCCAAGTCCTGTCGTTGTTAAATCCCCTGCGTCACTACATTACGATCGTACGGGGAATTTTGCTCAAAGGGGTTGGGTTAGAAGTGCTGTGGCCCCATGTGTTGGCCTTAGGAATCTTTGCCATCGTTCTCATGACCATCAGTGCAAACAAGTTTCGGAGTCAGTTGAGCTAGAAGAACCTGTTGCCTGGGGGCACCCCCCTCCCTTTCTAACTAAGGCACGAACCCCAACATCCGCATGGGTTATGCTATCGCTAACCCATCCTACTAGTCCGTCAGGATAGATGTGAGGGGTCACTCAAATCCACAAAACCCATTTTTAGGATGTTTTGAGGGTTTTCAACCCTGTAAAACAGTCTTGACAGACCACTACAAGTGATTATTCTCAGAAATTCCATGAAAATTGCGATCGCCCAACTCAACCCCACCATCGGTGATCTCACCGGCAATGCCCGCCGCATTCTAGAGGCAGCCCATCAGGCGGCAGGGCAAGGCGCAAGGTTAGTGTTAACCCCCGAATTGTCTCTCTGCGGCTACCCGCCCCGTGACTTGTTAATGCACCCCGGTTTTGTTGAGGCCATGGCAACCACCCTGGAACAGCTAGCAAAAGACCTGCCGCCCCAACTGGCAGTCCTGGTAGGAACCGTGGAACTAAACTCCGGCTCCCTTCAAGAAGGCGGAAAACCCCTATTTAACAGCATGGCATTGCTAGAGGGCGGCAAAGTCCAACAAATCTTCCATAAACGGCTCCTGCCGACCTATGACGTTTTCGATGAAGACCGCTATTTTGAACCAGGGAAACAGCCGAATCAGTTCATCCTGGGTTTAGAGTCAGAACCCAGAAAAATGGAGGACGAAGTCCAGAGCCCATCCCCTACCTCCCATTCCCTCAAAATTGGCGTTACCATTTGCGAAGATCTCTGGAACGATGAGGAATTTTGGGGCAAGCGAAACTACCAGATTAACCCGATCGCCGATCTTGCCCAGCAGGGGGTTGACCTGATTATCAATCTGTCGGCGTCTCCTTACACGGTGGGTAAACAGCAACTCCGAGAAGCAATCCTGAAACATTGCGCGATCCGGTTCAACCAGCCAGTGATTTACGCCAACCAGGTGGGTGGCAATGATGACCTGATTTTTGATGGTAGCAGTATTGCCTTCAACCGACAGGGGGAACTCATCTGCCGGGCCCAGACTTTTGAAAGCGATCTGGTGTTTGTCGAGTTCGAGGATGGGGATTTACAGCCCTCTACAATAACCGTTTCTTCTCCAAACGCAGACGCTGAGATCTGGTCAGCCCTGGTGCTGGGAGTCAGGGACTATGCCCGCAAGTGTGGTTTTTCTAAAGTCGTCGTGGGGCTAAGTGGCGGGATCGATTCTGCCCTCGTCGCTGCGATCGCCGCTGAGGCAATTGGTCCCGAAAGCGTTCTGGGGGTTCTGATGCCTTCTCCCTACAGTTCCGACCATTCGATCAAGGATGCGTTAGCACTGGCAAAAAACATTGGTATTCAGACCCAAATTCTCCCCATCGGCGAATTGATGCAGGGCTATGACCACACCCTGGAAAGCTTGTTTGCCGGAACCGAATTTGGGCTTGCTGAGGAAAATATCCAATCCCGGATTCGGGGCAACCTGCTGATGGCGATCTCCAATAAATTTGGGCATCTGCTCCTCTCCACCGGAAACAAATCTGAAATGGCGGTCGGCTACTGTACCCTCTACGGCGACATGAATGGCGGCTTAGCTGTGATCGCCGATGTTCCCAAAACCCGCGTCTACTCGATCTGTGAGTGGCTCAACTCCGATTCTAGATGGCAGATGGCAGATGGCAGGCTAAAACTGGCTCCCGATCTTCCCTTTTCCATCCTTCAGCTTCCCTCCGAAATCATTCCCTCCAATATTCTCACCAAGGCTCCCAGTGCCGAACTTAAACCCGGTCAGGTGGATCAGGACTCGCTGCCCCCCTACGAAATTCTGGACGAAATTCTAGATCGGCTGATCCTTGACCATCAAACACCTGACCAGATTGTGGCGATCGGACACGATCCTCAGGTAGTCAATAAGGTTGTAAAGCTGATTAGCAGGGCAGAGTTCAAGCGGCGGCAGGCTCCTCCTGTGCTGAAAGTGACCGATCGCGCCTTTGGCATGGGTTGGCGCATGCCGATCGCCAACCGCTGGCTACCAGTCGCCCAAAAACTCATACCGACTTTGCCTTAATCTCTGTCCTTAGAAGTATCCCGAAAGCTAGTCTGGCAGAGTCCTTTACGGTAGGATTATGCTGTTAGGGGCTGTAAAGAAATAATTTCACTGTTTGACCGAACAGTGTAGTTTGACCAAACAGCAGGGTGCTATTGGCGTCAGCGTAACACACCCCCATGAGGTTATTTCCTTATAAGTCCTTAGTCCTGCTTCTAGGGGTTTACGGATCTCCCCGTAAACAAAAATTGTTTACCTGGATGAACCCCTTTCCGATAGGCTTTAGACTTTAACCGCACATTAGTAGAGAGAAGAACACAATGGCATTTGAACAAGCCCCCTTACCTTTTGCTAAGGATGCTCTAGAGCCCTATGGTATGTCAGCTGAAACCTTTGAATACCACTACGGCAAGCATCATAAAGCTTATATCGATAACCTCAACAAATTGGTTGATGGCACTGATTTAGCTAGCAAACTGCTGGAAGAAGTGATCGTCCTAGCCTCCAAAGATCCCTCTAAGACCGGGATCTTCAACAATGCCGCCCAAGCGTGGAATCATACTTTCTTTTGGAATTCTCTGAAACCCGCAGGTGGCGGCGCACCCACAGGTTCCATCGCTGCCAAAATTGATAAAGATTTCGGCAGCTTTGACAAGTTTAAGGAAGAATTTTCCAGTGCTGCTGCAACCCAATTTGGGAGCGGTTGGGCCTGGTTGGTGGATGACAATGGGACGCTGAAGGTCACTAAAACTCCTAATGCCCACAATCCTCTGGTTGATGGACAAAAGCCCCTCTTAACCCTGGACGTTTGGGAGCACGCTTACTATATTGACTTCCGCAATGCTCGCCCTGGTTTCATCGCCAACTTCCTGGAGAAGCTGGTGAACTGGGATTTCGTAGCCCACAACCTTGGTTAGTACATCAGCACCAAGACGGTTTGGGACGGGGAGCAGGGGTAGAATCCGTGTTTGCTTCCCCCCCTGTTAATTCCCCGTCCTATAGCAGTTTGCACTTGGGTGAAGTACAGAAATATGAGGCACCGTGGGGTGCGAACCCTGACTGTACTTCACACCTTTGAAAAGGGCTATAACACGCTTGTGGAAGGCTATAAAAGCATCGAGGGCTGAGAACTGAGGGCTAAAATGACCTGCCTGGTTCTCAGTCCTACCGTTGACTACCACGCTGCAAAATTCTGAACAGCTTCTGCCAGATTTTCGGGTGTGCCAATGTCCAGGTAGCACCCTTCAGGAAAGGCTTCTGCTTCTACCAAAAATCCTGCCTCGATCGCCGCCTGAATCACATCCCCGATCGGTAATTCTTGACGCGCAGTTAGCGTATTGCTATTTTCGATTTCCACTAAATATTCATACAGGAACTGCGTAAATCTGGGAGTCCAGACTGCGATCGCCCACATACAAGGCAAATGGGTAAACTGAGATTTTTCAGCAATTAGGTGAACTTTTCCATTGGCATCAAAATCCACAACCCCAATCTTCTCCGGTTGCTGGGTGGGAAATAGCCCTAAAACCACTTCAGCATTGCTTTGGGTTTGTCGTTGGAGTAGCTTCACAAACCCATCTTTGAGATAGAACAAAATATCCGGAAACCCCATTGCGATCATTTTTCCCTGGACAAAAGGATACGCCTGATAATAACCTTTACAACGTCACTGGTAGCTTGCCCCAATCCACTCGTATGCATTGGATGCTCTTGGGGCTGTCCACGCCGCGCCTGGTAAAGTTTACTCAAGGACGGGTGGCGAGGTTTGAACCTCGACAACTTGATCATCGTGAGGGTGTAAGTCCCTCTCCCCAGATGCAAGGGGTAACAGCATCACCTCTACGGTAGCGACTGGTCATCAATCCGTAAAGCGAGG
>JBAUTA010001592.1:0-3411 GCA_049581985.1 Kovacikia sp. | reverse complement strand
CCCTCCAATCGAAATCCCGACTTGTGCTTCGAGGCTGGGGCCGTGATCACAATCTGGCTTCCGTCCCAGATTCAACCCTCAGGTGCATCGGGCTTGACTGATTTCCCTGGATTTTCGTTACATTGGCCTTAAATTCCTCACCCCAGACCCTTTCTGGGGGGTGTGGGGGAGTTAGGACCCCACATTGCAGGGGGCCGTGGGGAAGTCCCCCGGCAGAGGATTGGTTTTAGCCCTAGATAGGTATACACGGTAGCCCAGTTTGGGAGATGGCTAAGGTGAGAGTGATTCAGGCGATCAGACAAAAGATTGCTCAGTCCATCAGCTTTCATCCTTTCATCCTTCTTTCATCCTGCTGCTTCCTCCTTGCCTTGATAGCCCCGGTCATTCGCGTAACAATGGAGAAGTGTAACTGATCTTCTTTACAAAATTTGTTTGAGATGGTTCTGGAGCAGTTAGTAGAAAATTCGCGACCTCGATCGCCCCAACCCCTTGACGAACAGCCTGGTGCTGCTAACTATGATCTTGTCATCGTGGGTGGGGGGTTGGTGGGGGCAACCCTGGCCTGTGCCTTAAAGAATTCTGGCTTACGGGTAGCTCTCATTGAGGCAAAACCGGAGTCTGCGGCGATCGCCCGAGGGCAGGCTTATCACATCAATCTGATGTCGAGCCAAATTTTTGGGGGAATTGGGGTTTGGGATGAAATGCGTCCTGCGGTTAATCCGATTTCGCAGATCCAGCTGTCTGACGCGGATTATCCCGGTATTGTTCAGTTTTTACTGCGAGATTTGGGAACTGAAGTATTGGGCTATGTGGCGGAGCATCGGGTGTTGCTAAACGCTCTACGGGATTGTTTGGAACAGTACTCCAATGTGGATTATCTGTGCCCAGCGGAACTGACTGAGACGGATTATCAGGCGGATGGGGTAGCGCTGACGCTGAATCAATCGGGACGTGTGCAGCAGGTTTGGACCCGGTTGCTGGTGGCAGCGGATGGGGCCCGATCGCCGATTCGACAGCAGGCAGGCATTCAGACTCGCGGTTGGCAGTACTGGCAGTCTTGTGTGGTGGCATTCATCCAGCCAGAAAAACCCCACAACGATATTGCCTACGAACGGTTTCAACCGGAGGGACCGTTTGCGATTTTGCCCCTGCCCGATAACCTTTGTCGGATTGTGTGGACGGCTCCTAAGGAGGAGGCAGCGGCGATTGCGGCCCTGGATGAGGCGCAATTTCTGACCCGTTTGAAGCAGCGGTATGGGGATCAAATGGGGGAACTGACGCTGGTGGGCGATCGCTCAATCTTCCCGGTTCAACTGATGCACAGCACCTGCTATACCCAGCCGAGACTGGCATTAATTGGCGATGCGGCCCACTGTTGCCATCCCGTTGGTGGGCAGGGCGTTAACTTGGGAATTCGGGATGCGGCAGCCCTGGCAGAAATTCTTCAGAAGGCGGATCAACAAGGTCAAGACATTGGCGACTGGAAAGTTCTGAAACAGTATGAGCGCTGGCGCAAGCGAGAGAATTTGACAATTCTGGGGTTTACCGATTTGCTGGTACGGATGTTTTCCAATCGCTTCTGGCCTCTGGTTGTGCTTCGCCGGGTGGGACTGGGAGTTTTGCAAACGATCCATCCCCTCAAAATTACAGCGCTCCAACTGATGACAGGGTTGAGTGGTCGTGTGCCAAAGCTGGCTCAAGCAGGGGCAGGAGTTCAGCGATCGCGTCCTGTTAGCAAAGAACTTCAGCGCCAAGAAAACGGATGAATCTGGGTAGAATTGGAAGTTTATAGGATCAGGCATCTATGGGAATGGGATGATCCATCTCAGTCGATGTTCAGCCGTTGCCATGCTTCTGCCAGGGCCGGATTCACATCAAACCAGCGGCCCTGGTTGTCCCGGTATTCATAGACAAATAGGCTGCGCAGCAGGACTTGATATTCGGGTTCCTCGGAAACCATCTTCTGCTGATTTACCTGGCGCAGCAGTTTCCATTGTTCATCGGTGACAGTGAGGACTAGATCATCGCGATAGCCCTTAATCACGTTTTCTAAGGAAGGGCGTAAAATGGGTGGATCGTTTTGCTGCAGGCAACTGTAGAGCAGCACCAGGAGATTGCGAACGTGACCCCCGCTGACTTTGCAGAGGCGATCGAGGGTTTCAGCTTGATCAAAGACCTCCCCGATTTGCTCCAGTCTTTGAAATGGATTGAGATCGGGAAATGCTCTTGCCAATACCATCTGTCGCAACAGGGCAAGGCCTTCCAGATGGTCGCTGCCATCGTTGTATTGGACTGGAACCATTGGTAATACCTTCGGTCTTCCGCCAAAGCGGTTAATGAGGGGACCCAACTCACTCGAGAAGATGAGCACCAGTGGGATGGTGTAAACCAGATGGCAGGCCAGTTTTTTCAACTGTTCGCCCCGATCGATGAATAAATATTCTGGCTGGGTGCGTCCCGATGGTTTGCGGGAAGGATCAACCCGATCGAGGTTATCAATCAGCACAACCAGACCCTTCTTGCCTTTTTGCTGCAACCGTTTGCGGGCAGGTTCCAATAATTCCTGGTTCAATGCTTCCAGGATTCCGTTCATGCGAGGTTCCAGGTATTGCCGCATTTGTCCCCTCATGGCTGGACTATCTTTAGCGCGGGCTGTAAATTTGGCAATCCCAACCGAGAATTCTACCGAACTGATTTCCATGGGCGTTTTGAGAACATCGCCCAGATCGGAGAACAGGTTCACAAAATAGCCGGGTTTCAAACTAATTTGAATTGCCTCCAAACTTGCGCTCACCTGACGGGCGATCGCCAGCAAAATATCGCTGACATCCACATCGCCAATATCCAGATCCTTGTCTGACTCGAAGTAGACAACATGAAATCCCTGTTGGTCCAGGTCATACTTCAAGCGCAAAAGCTCGGTCGATTTGCCACAGCCTATATGGCCAGTAAAAAGCTGGCAGGTTTGTTGATCGGACTGAAAGGCGATCGTCCGCCCTAACTCGCGGATGATGTTACTCCCTCGCACGGAGGAGAAGTCAATATAGTATTTCCGATCCTCTGGATTACCTACAGAAAGCGTCTTGCTGGGGTTAGAGGCTCTAAAAAAGCGAGGAATGTCTAGCGGCATGGGCGAGTTTGGATTGGCGAAACGATTGAAGTTGTTGAGGCTATTTAATTTTCGCTTACCTTTTTCATCCCACATCTAAAGTTCAAGATGAATTAGTAAGGGACTGAACCATCGGTGCAACATTTTATATCGAGTTATATCTGGGATAATAAGTGTTTTCTCGATGTAGTCTGAAGCACAATCGAGTCTCTGAACACTTCCTAGGATTTGCCTGTTACCTGGAAATGAGAGAAATGAACGGTTAGGGAAACCCATGATTTCAGTGGGCGTTGATTTTGGGG
>JBAUTA010001591.1:0-1938 GCA_049581985.1 Kovacikia sp. | reverse complement strand
TGGGTTCGTGGCTACTTTAGGATCGCTCTTGCATTGCTAGCATTTTTGATTGGAATTGCCGATGTGTCGGGAATATTTTATGGCAGAGCTTCCTCTGCCTTGAGCCAACCAGTCTCCAGATTTTCCTTGTGTGCCAGTAAAGACTGTAATCAGTCTAAGTATTATGTTGGGTACAACCGAACAAATAGTGTCGTTTTGCAGGGTGAAGAGGCTAAATTAGGGCAGAAACCAGATACCATTCTGGCAAATGTTTCTGATATTGCGCTCAAAAATAGCTTTCCAGAGATTGATGAACAGTTAATCGATCGCGAAGATGGGAATTATGTGAGTTCAGTTCATAGAATCCCAAAAGTACAAATTGGGTTCTTAAGAAAGAGTGAACTCATGCGAGTGCATACTAATCAAGCAGATGCTTCTGCAACAGCAACGGTTAAGTTATTTTGGGGAGACACATTTACAGTTACTTCGCGGACCCTTCAGCAGGGATCCCCGGTGACTGTATTCATTGAGCGGATTGGTAGCGGCTTTGGCAATCCAGTCACAGACAATGCATTTTACCAGGCTAATTTTAAGACGTTTCTCAACGGACAATCTCTAAACAACTTAGATTTCAACGTTAAGAAAGAACCTGGTAAGGGACAAAAAGATCAAGTATCTGGCAGTGATAAGGTGACTTTCGCACTGAATACAAAAGTGGGAAATAGCTTTACGCTTGAATCCCTGCTGGAGGTGAAGGATGGAGTGATGAGCGGCGCAGATGCCGACCAAAAGTTAAATGGTGCTGATCAAGTTCAGCATCGGATTAACCTGGCTCCTGAACAAATAAATGTTGTCTGTGTTCAATCTGTCAGTCGTAAATTCAGTTCTGGTAAGTGTTAAGGGGTAACCCCAATTTATTCCTGATTACTTGTCTAATTACAGCCGCTTGCGGTCGGGTGGGCTAGATCCTACCCGACTCAACCCTCAGCCAGGGAATCGTTTTGGTTTTACAGAGGTGACTAACCATTCTGAAAACCGCTGTAATTGTAAGCAAGGGGGAGGGGGAATTGCGTCCCCAGGTAAAGGGTTTTACTATTTGGCTGAGACGTTTGGCGAGCCCGGTTCGACTGGGCACTTGCCGCATGTCTCAGCCGAACAATGGGGAGAAAGTTAGCCATAGCCCAGCAGATTTGTTGAAACTGCATTAGGCAGCTTGCAAGAATAAGGGGATCATTCTGGATCGGTTCCAGACATTCAACAGGGAACTGGACCCCCTTGTTAGCCCCAGTTATTTCTACAAGCTGCCTCAGTTTAGTTGCACCCGGCTACTTTAATACGGAATTGTTCCCTGGTACGTCGTACCGTCGGGCATGATGGCAAAATCAAGTTGAGTATTGCTGAAATCTGTACGGTTTAGTTTTGCCTGAGATAGGTTCGCGTAACGCAGATCAGCACCATTTAAGTTAGCATTTTTTAAACTAGCCTTAATTAAAATCGTCCCATATAGGCTGGCATTCTCTAAATTTGTACGATGCAATTTCGTCAGGCTAAGATTAGCATCGCGAAGTTCAGACTGCTTTAAGCTTGTACTTTCCAGATTCGCGCTCATCAAGTTGACGTTGAGAAGCTGAGCATTACTGAGATTGCAGTTCTCCAGGTTTGCTCCTTTGAGATCTGCTCCCTGCAAATTAACCTTTTCCAGATTGGCAGACTTAAGGTTAGTTTCTTTTAGGATGGCGTTGGTTAGCCATGCATTTGAAAGGTTGGCTCCAGAGAGATTGCTTTTGCTCAAGTTCGCTTTCCTCAGGTCAGCACCGCGCAGGTCAACTCCACGCAGATCGCAGCCTATCCATTTTTTAGAACTTAAAACCTGTTGAATATCCCCGCCTGCAAATCGCTTTCCTGACTTTACTTCGACAGCTTCTGGATAAGCCTGCTGTGGTTTACGAAAGGTTTGTC
>JBAUTA010001590.1:0-4088 GCA_049581985.1 Kovacikia sp. | reverse complement strand
GCATCACTAGGTGTGAGATCTATAAACGGTGAACTCTAATCCGACAAGTTATCTAGCCCAGAAGTGTGTAGCAACTAAAGTCTTGCACTGAAAGTGCATAGTTTAGGACTAGCGTGTTTGGGACAATTAAACTCTTAAAGCAATTTTGTCTTGTATTCCTTCTGATAATTTTCATCATTGGTCTGGGAAAAGTATCTGCCCAGATTTTGTCCTCAGAAACTCTATTTCGGAATACAAAAGTCACTATCTTCAAGACGAACTATCAAGGTTGGCGTGACTCTTGGGTTTTGAACAATGGAAAAAGTGAAGTAGTGATAGTTCCTGAAATTGGTCGCATTATGCAATTTCGTTTTCAGGATGGGGAGAATCCCTTTTGGGAAAATCCTCAACTGCCTGGAAAAGCGCCTGCGTCTAAATCACAACAATGGCAAAATTTTGGCGGGGACAAAACCTGGCCAGCTCCCCAGTCAGATTGGCTGCAAGTGACGGGACGGGAATGGCCGCCGCCAGCGGGATTCGATGCAATGCCGATGCAAGGGGAGGCGATCCGCAATGGGGTAAAGCTGATTTCTAGCCGCGATCGCTCCCGCTCCTATGGCATTCGGGTTGAACGGCTGATTCAGTTAGACCCAGAGAAAGCCGTTATGACGGTTTCCACCACGTATCAAAAGATTACAGGGAAACCCCAAAACGTTGCGATTTGGGTAATTACACAGTTGCGTGAGCCAATTGCAATCTATGCGGTTCTGCCCCGACCCTCTATTTTCCCTAAAGGTTATAACCAGCAATCCAATGAATTGCCGGTTGACTTGAAAGTGCAGCGTGGTGTTCTCTCATTGAGCCGTAGTGCGACCACAGGTCACAAAATTGGCTGTGATTCTAGCAGATTGCTCTGGGTTGGGAAGAAGGTGGCAATGCGGATTGATGTCCCTCGAATCAGGGGGGCTGATTATCCTGATCAGGGCAGCAGTGCCGAAATTTATACCAACCCGGATCCAGATGCTTATGTGGAATTGGAGTTTCTGAGCCCCCTTAAAGAACTACATATAGGGGAAAGCATTCACTTCACCACAACCTATACGTTGATTCGGCGCTCAACCATCAGTTTAGAGACAGAATCTCGGAAGATTTTAGACTAATTGGGGGATAGTGTTTTAAACTTGGGATTTACCCTTTGTAGGGAGGTTATGGTAGTGAATTTGACCTGTGGGGGTAGTGGATTACGCCCTCGTATAGCAATGGAGATTCAGAGAAACATAGGGTAAAAAACGGGTAAAAACTAGAGGAGGAGTTTTCGGTTGCGTACGTTGAGCCGATCATGGACACTTTCAAGCGGGCAATCAAAGTACACGGTTAGTGAATTCGGCATAAGCAGCATCCACCTGGTGGGCTTTTTTTACCAGCCGGGGAAACCCCCACTCCAAGAGCTTTAGCTGCCTGAAAATCTGCTGCGGATCGGCCAGATGGGTCGTGGGTAGCTGTTGTCCAGCCGCCTTGAATACAAGTCCCAAAGGCACCTTGATCTGAGCCTGTAGTTGGAGCAACCGGGCAAAGAGTGGTGCATAGGCAGACATCAGCGAACCCACACCACCTCGCGCCTGGTTCCACCCGATGTAGTAGAGACCCTTGTAGTCATCCAGAAACGCCCCCCCATAGCATTGGACCACCACTCCCTCGACCCGTTGCAGTTCGGGAGGCAAAAAGGGATAGGAGACGTTAAAGCCAGTGGCACAGACAATCAGGTCAAAGCATTCCCGACTGCCATCGACAAAGATTACCTGCTCACCTTCCAACTGTTTGACGCCAGGCTTGGGGGTGATGCGTCCATGTTTGATATAGTACGGTACCTCACTATTGAGGGTTGGATGCTTATCAAATACCCGATACTGGGGGCGGGATAGACCATAGTCAGCATGTTTGCCAAAGGTCAGGCGGATGATGCCATAAACCATCCAGCGTTGCCACACTGGCGGCATCCACCACTGCACCAGATCAGTGATCGGGACACCCGCAAAAGTCTTGGGAAGGAACCAAACTGGCTCCCGCAGACTCAACACTGCCGTCTGCCCCACCCGTGCTGCCTCTGCGGCAATGTCACAAGCAGAGTTCCCACCTCCAATCACCAACACCCGTTTGCCTCGGAGTTGATCCGGATGTTTGTACGCTTTGGAATGGATGATTTCGCCCTTAAATTGGCCTTGAAAGGTAGGAAAGCGCTCACTCCAATGATGACCGTTACAGAGCAAGACACCTTGATAAACCCGCTGTTCATCATTGGCAAAAGTGACGGCCCAGCGGTTGTCGGCAATGGGGCGCACAGACGTGACGAGCCGGTTCAGCTCAATGTGCTGACGCAGTTTAAACTGATTGGCAAAAGCGTTTAAGTAAGCCCACATCTGTTGCGCACTGGGAAAGTCAGGATAAGCCGCAGGCATAGGGAAGTGGGTAAACTGAGTGGTCTTGCGGGAGGAGATAATGTGAGCCGTCTCGTAGACTCCATGATGCCAATTGCCGCCAATTTCATCACTGGCATCCACCTGGTCATAGGGAATTGCTGCCGCTTGCAGTGCCTGTGCCATGCTCAAACCGACAAAGCCAGCCCCGATAATCAAATGTTTGGCTGCGGTCTCCAAGCATGCTGGAGGGTTACGCCTGGGTTGTATCAGCATCACGCTTCAGCCTCCGAGTCAAGATTTCGCTGATCCAATTTAAGAGGTTTGGGGTGTGACGTTTGAGGCACTGCGTGACTTGGGCGATCGCATCCGGAAAAACGTGCAATTGGTTGCGGCGAATCCCTTGTAAAGTAGACCGGATCACCCGCGCTGGATCGGTTGCCATTTGTGGCGGAAAGCCCTCCATGTCCTGGGCCAGGGTGCCATACCGCGGCGACTGGTAGAGGATGGGGGTGCGACTGAAAAAGGGATACACCGCTGTGACCTGCACATTATACGGTTTGACTTCCTGATACAATCCTTCGCTGAAGCCCCGCAAGCCAAATTTGCTGGTGGCGTAATGCGTGAGACCCGCCGGGGCGACCCAGCCAGCAAGGGATGAAATATTGACGATATGCCCCTGGCGGCGGGCAATCATCGCGCCTGCAAACAAGGTGCTTAAGCGCATGGGTGCCAGTAGGTTGATCTGCATCAGGCGTTCCCATTCCTCGAGGGGGACCTCATCCATCCGCCCAAAGAATGCGATGCCAGCATTGTTAATCAAAATATCGATCACAAAGCCAAGGGCAATCACGTCTCGATACAGAGCTTCACAGCCTTCCCGGCTCGACAAGTCTGCCGCTAAACACGCCAACACCTTCCCGGTCGAAACGTCCTGTTGTGTGCGAGCCACCGCGCTTTGCAGCACAGCAGCATCCAGATCCGTGAGGATCAGTTGACTGTGCACACTCAACAACTGGTGCGTCAAGACTTGTCCAAATCCGCCCGACGCTCCTGTAATGAGTATGACAGCTTGATCTAACTGAGTCATCGTTCCTGCCCTGATAACGCTAATCTCTGGATGCTGAGGCGCGAGTGTATAGAGCCCGAGTGAGACTTGGGAGCCGCTGGCTGATATTTCTCTAGTTTCGCAGGAAAATTTGCTGGGGTGACCTTCTGCAACAAAATAATAGGGACTTGTGGTCAAGCCACGTCAGTACCGATCAAGCAAAGATTAGGTGATAGCACGATCGGCCACAGCCTCAGAGCTTACGGTTGCGGCACTCAAGCGGCGATACCATCGTTTCAATTTATGTCCGAGGGGCGGCAGAGGGAGACACGATACGTAATCGAATCAAAATCGGATAGCTTTTCCTACTCATTAACTATTGAAGAGAAGTTAATGAGTAAAGCAGAGGCTGCAAACAATTATTGGGATTTAGGTTGGTCCGGTTTCGGCTGCGAGGGTCTCAAATTGAGTGTCTGTTAACTGATTAAGTATTTGTGAAATATGGGGAGAACTTAGTCAAGTATCTGGGCGATCGCGATGCCGTTTCCAAAGGGGTAAAATCCCAATTCTCCATCTGCGGGATCGACCATTAAGGTGGAACCGATTCGCGATAAACAGGCGATCGCCCGCATCAAAAAAATTCTGGC
>JBAUTA010001589.1:0-1939 GCA_049581985.1 Kovacikia sp. | reverse complement strand
TCCTTCCATCAGGGTAGCCAACGGGGGCGAAGTCCTGGCAGGGGAAGGGCTTCAGGCTGGAGATTGGTAGTGGGTGAGGCGGGGTTGAGCGGCAACAGCCAGAGTCGGCTATCCGCGATCGCCTTTCCGGCACTATCGCGTAGGGATTCATTGGCATTAGACTGGGTTGATCGGGTCGTCTGATCAAATAGGATAGCCAGCCCATCGGGAGATAGACTGACCTGAATATCTCGCTGGTCAGGCAGGCGAAGCAGGGGAGACAGTTTATTTGTTTTGAGGTCAATGGTAGCGAGGTAGGGTTCTTCCCGATAAAGCTCGCCCTGGGTATTGAGTTCAGTTAGCAAACAGTAAAGGGTTTGCTTTGTAGGATCAAACTGGGCATTAAGAATGGAGCCCGTTGTGCGCAATAGTTGCTTTTGAGTCCCCTGGCTGCTCACGAGGAAGAGCGATCGCGTCCGGTCGGTGTTAAATTTGACCATTGCTGCCAGGGAGCCATCCTGGGAGAAGTTTAGTACCATACCGAACTTGGGCAAAAAGTTTAGCGGTTTGGCATCGGGCTGAAGTGGTAGGATCGCCAACCCCTGTCCCTGGGAAATGGCCAGGGAGTTGCTGTCAGGCGTAATCAAAAAATCTCCCCCTGGTTGTCCCTTAAGCGGTTTGGGGGGTTCCCCTGCTTTCAGTAACCACGGTCCAAAATCCGCCGGATCGTTCCGGTTAACTCGCTGCACCACAATGATTTGGCCATCCGCAGACAGGTCAAACCTGAGATTCTGGTAATTAGCACTGTCCAGGACGAGTTCAACTTTGCCGGGAGATTCAGCCGCAGGCAATGGGGCAGCGGGGCCTGCTGTCTGACTGTCGAGTTGGGCCGGTGGCTCTAGATGAATTCCAGTGGTGACGGTATAAAGCTGTTGTTCTAATAATCCCTGGGGCTGAGCGGTGCGGGGAACCGCGGCAAATAGGAGACGATCGCCCAACGGGTAGGGCTTAAACTCCATGACGACAAATTCCTTGGGCGTGAGAATCTGCTTTTGCTGCTGGTTGAGGTTGTAAAGCACCAATCTGCCGTCTTCTTCACCTTGGACTCCAATGTAGGCAAAGGCCCGATCGCGGCTCCGAAACTGGCCTGTAAATGGTTGAAGTGCAGCCTTGCGGGAGCCACTGAACCGATCCTTTGCGCCCTGAAGCTGCACCCGGAAATTGGTTCCATAGGGAGTAGGCATGGTCAAGGTATAAGCCATCCGCCGTCCTGCCCAACTGACCTTGCCGGGCAGCGGAGGCTCGATCCGCAGGTTAGACTCCACGCTGGTATGGTCCATCGGGCGGCTGAAGATGAGTAGAAAAGCCGCATCGTCTGCCCCAACCTGCTTGTTCTGCCAGCTAAACTCGCGCACCCGGGGAGCGGTACGATCACCGCCCCATAACAGCCCGCAGATCAGGAGGGTCAACGCTACCATAAGGGCAATGGCAACCCGATCGAGGGCCAGAGGGAACGAAGCGCGCGGAAATTTAGAGGGAGTCATAGGTGTCAAAGTGGGCATTCTTGGAAGATGGATTGTAGATTGCAGATTTTAGATTGTAGATTAGGGTTTCTAGTGTAGGCTCCTGGTTCTGTCCGTGGGGATTAATCGGAGTTTGGCAATTCGGACTTCTAGACCTCTTACCCTGGGGCAGTCAGCATCAATCTAAACTCTAAAATCTTTAATCTATAAGGAACTTAAGGGTGATACCTCGTGGGACATGCCTTCAAAGATTTGGGATCGGATATTCTTCTCGTGGAAGATTTGGTGGAGCCGTCGCTCTGCGAGCATATTATTCAAGTTGCGGAGTGTTGCCAGTTTAAACCATCTAGCATTTTGATCAACGTGGTCGATACCGATGTGCGCAGTAGCGGCATCCTGGCACTGGGTAAAAATGAAAGCCCCCTGCAGGAATCGAC
>JBAUTA010001588.1:0-3757 GCA_049581985.1 Kovacikia sp. | reverse complement strand
TTATTGGAGTGAATTATTGCAGGCAATGGGATTCAAATGGAAGGAGGCTATATCCAAAACCAAAATATGTTCCCCGATTGTGATAGGAACATTGATTTTGGTAGAAATCGACTGAGAGATCTCCGATCGGTACTTATCCTTAGATAAATCTTAGTAAATACCAGTTGCTCAATCATAATACTACTTTACAGGGCAGCGCGGGATAGCAAAGTCAGATTTAATTAAAAGCGCTTCAGTCCTTGCTCCCCGTCCTGTTTGCCTGGATCCTGCCCCTGTCGTGATGGCAGATTCCCCTACCCACCGATGCAGACCAGGCCAGGATGATGGAAGCGAGGGGGATGCAGGGGATGGCGGGTCAGGAGGGGTTAGAAGTTATCAGGGTGTTAGAAACTCCAGGTGTTCCCCTACTTTTGAGCGCAGATCTGATAGGGGTCCGTAGTTAATTAGCTTGCCCTGATCCAGGAGCACAATCCAGTCTGCTCGACTAATGACTCTGGGACGGTGGCTGATCAAAATTGTGGTTTTGCCTTGACGGTAGGAGAGCAACTCATCTAGCACCTGGGACTCGCTTACAGGATCAAGACCAGCAGTAGACTCGTCTAAAATCAAGATCGGAGGATCGTTAATCAGGGCACGGGCGATCGCGAGCCGTTGCCGCTGCCCACCCGACAGGTCTGCGCCAAATTCTCCCAATACCGTCTGGTATTTTTCGGGCAGGCGACTGATAAATTCGTCAGCTCCCGTAATCTGACAAACCTGAACGATCTGTTCAAAGCTGATTTCTGGTGTCCCCAGGCGAAAGTTTTCAATAATCGATCGACTCCAAAAGTGGGGCTCCTGGGGCACCAGTACGACCTGTCGGCGCAACCCGTCGATCGCCAGATCTGGCAAATTGTAAGCGCCAATCCGAATGTTGCCAGACTGCAAGGTATATAATCCAGCAATGAGTTTCGCCAGGGTACTCTTGCCGCAGCCTGACTTGCCGATGAGAGCAATCACTCTGCCGCCGGGAATCGTCAAAGTGAAATTGTCCAGTAAATCGACCCGACCAGGATAGTGGAACGTTAATTGGTGGCATTGAATGTTGGCATTATCTGAAATTCTGACCAGGGGTTTGGCGGCATCTCCTTGAGTTTCGGGCGTGTGGTTGATCACTTCTGAAAGGCGTTGGGTTGCGGTCTGGGCACGGGTAAATTCCTCTACAAATTTCACCACAGTGCTAATCAGCCCACTCACATTTCCATTCAGACTGGCGAAGGCCAGCAGTTGCCCAATCGTTAGTTCCCGACTAATGACGAGAGAACTGCCAAACCAGAGCAGAACGATCCCCCCGATTCCAGAGACGAGACTGGAAAAAACATTGTTGATGATCCCAATTTGGGTCGTGCGGTAGCCTAGATTCGCCAACCGTCCGAAGCGACTCTGGAATTCTTCCCAAAATTGCCCGGTGGCGGTTGTGGTTTTTAGCGTCAGTGCGCCCTTGAAGGTTTCCACCAGGACACCCTGATTTTCAGTTTCAAGGATCAGCAAACTGCGTGTTTTCTGCTGCAAGGTCGGCAAAAACGCTAGCGTTGAAATCGTCATCAGGATGCCTACTACGATCGCCACCGCTGTCAGCTTCCAGCTAAAGAACAGCATAAAGGCGAAGGACACCAGGGCAATAAAGAGCTGACTAGGCAGGCTGACCACGACCTGGGAGACGAGTTGATTAATCTCCTGGATATCGCGTAAACGACTAACTACTTCCCCACTGCGATGGGTTTCATAGTAAGTCAGGGGCAGGCGTAAAATTGCCCGCCCAAACTCCATGACAAAGCCTAGTTCCAGACGTTGGGCAAAGTAGGCAATCAAATTTGACTGCGCCAGTCCCAATCCGCTGCTAAACAGGTTAAGCACGATGACGGCGATCGCCAGCCCATTCAGCAGGCGTAGATCTCCCCGCACCAACACATCATCGGTGAGCACCTGGATCAAAAAAGGAGTGGCGATCGACAGGAGGCCCAGGATCAGGTTGATCAGCAATACTTCGGAGAGCAATGACCGATAGGCCAAAATCCGCTGGAAGAAGCTGCCAATTCCCCGCACAGGGTCACCAGCTTGGGCATAAAAGCGAGCGGCGTCTGGCTCCACTAGCAGCATCACCCAATCTGTCCAACCTTCAGATAGTTCCTCTTTAGAGAGATAGCGCAATCCCACACCGGGGTCGGCAATTACATATTTTTGTTTCTGCTGCCCATACAGTACGACCCAGTGATACCCCATCCAGTGAATCACCGCAGGTAAAGGGGCTTCATTCAGGCGATCGAGGATCTGGGGAGAGGCCCGCACAGAACGGGCATTGAAACCTAGAGTTTCCGCACCCCGTTTTAACCCCAGCAGTGTGGTCCCCTGTTGCCCGGTTCCAACGGCTTCTCGCAAACGAGTCAGGCTCAGGTTTAGTCCATTGTGTTTAGCGATCGTCCCCAGGCAAGCAGCACCACAATCTTCCTCATTCTGCTGTAGAAATACGGCATGTTTCATACGTTTATATTGCAAGCCCTATATAAATTAGTATTCCGCTTCAGATTAGGCTAATCCGAAAAAAACACCCGCGAAAGGGCGGGTGTTGAAATTTAATCAATTGAGCCTTTTAAAGGCAAGTGGGTCAAGAAAGGGATTGAGTTGTTTTAAGCATAACTGCCGCCGCAACTAATCCAACTTTCTTAACCCACTCAACCGTATTCAAATCGATTAGTTAGATGAGTTAGCCAGCTCACTCCGATTAATAACCACAGCCACCGTAGTAATAAGCAACGGGGCGGTAGTAGGGGCGATAGTAGGAGACGGGTCTGTAGTAGCCGTAACCGTAGCCGTAGTGGCGTCTGTAGTAGCCCCGGTGATGCCAGTGTCCGCCATTAACTTCAGAAGACTCTTCCTCTGAAAGTTCTGTGAAGAGCAAGTTGTCTTGGGTAGCCTTTACTTCTGCTTGCATGGGTTGACTCCTTGAAATGGTGAATCGATTAAGAAATAGAATCTAGGACTTGCACAATGGAATCGCATTAAGAGATTCAAGTATTGGCAAAACTCTTAATCTCTGTCTTGCAGTCAAAGTGAGTAAGCCCTATATAATCCTGTTTCCACCTTTGCCCACCCTATCCGGACAGTCCGATAACTTTTGCCTGCTTTATTGAAAAATTTTCTAGAATGGCTCCTGCAGCCTTTTACAAGTCCTGGGAAGACATCCCATGCTCTAGAATTTGCCGCTAAATGCCTGCTTCTGCCAGGGCAGGGCAGGTTACGCTTTTACAGACAGCAATTCTAAAAAGATAGGAATTGATACCCATTTCAAGGGCAACCCCGATCGACCAAAGACAGAATGCAGGGGCTGCGGCAGGGGCAACGCCCCCATTCGCACTTTAATCTTCTATCCTAATCAAGCTGGCGATAGCGACACCTATCGTCCGACTGATTGGAAAATAATGGGGCAACCGTTACGATCAAAGACAGGAATTCTTTCGGCAGCAAGCTGATCAAGAGAAATCAAACAACGCTTTCCTGCTCTTGCTACCTTGCCTCTTCACCATGGATAAGTCGAGTTAGCATAACAGTTTGCAAATCAATCAAGTTACAAATCAATCAAGGACAACGGAGGAGGCACTACCTCCTGCCACCCTGTACCTCACCTGAGGAAGAACTGCTACAGACAGCAGACATTTTAAAGAGGCAGAGGTCAGGCTTTTAAGACTGATATGGGGCAGGTCAACACATGGAATCTAAA
>JBAUTA010001587.1:0-5155 GCA_049581985.1 Kovacikia sp. | reverse complement strand
GGAAAGTCTTTGCCTCCAGTTGCAAAAACTGGTTACCGAGCAAATGAAATCTTCCATCAGGTGAGATCGGATAGTTGACGTATCCAATTGATCCGGGAGAGGTCTGAAAAATAGGATTTGGTAAGCTGGGTTGGATCAAATCACTTTGGCGACTTTCATCTTGCTCACGCTCAAAGAGCGCAGCTAAAGTCACTCGCCCAGCATATTTTTTCAACACGCTTCGGAACTGCTGATCATCCTGGGCATCGTAAGCGCTAGGAGCATCAAAGATAAAATCCACAGAGACAGTCCGTGCCCCTGTACCCATTAATCGGTCAACTGCGATGGCGTAGGCGGTCCGCTTAGGCGGAAATCTCCCCACAGGTTCAAGGTAAGCGTACTTTTTGGGATCACTCGCATAAATCTGAGTGCCTTGAATCCATGTGCTTTGATCAACTGCCAGTATGACAATGTTCTCAGGCGGAGTAACCGGACCCCGCACCTGAAAAAATAAGGTTTGGATTTGACGCTCCAATGATTGGGCCAGGTTGGACTGACTCGCAGTTGCGATCGCGGCAGCAACGGCCCATATTGCAACCAACCCATGAGCCAGGATCGAGAATCTTCGTGGTTGCCCCGAGGGCATACCAAACGCGGTAGAACGGGGGCGACTAGGGGGTGACGGCGGCGGCGGAACCAGCGTTTCGGTTTGGGGCAACGGTGGATTCTCGTGCATACTTGGGAACTGAGCGAGGGATGTCCAATCAGCGCATCCGTTTTTTGAGCTTCAGAGCATACTCAACTAAAGACCTATCTTAAGCGATTCGTCAAGGTAGGGCGCTATTTTGCCCAATTTCAGAGGTTTTTACAGTTGAGCAATTGCGGATTAGCGGTATCAGGTTGGGTAGGTGTGGCATTTTCTTAAGTTTTTTTGCGATAATGAAATCATTTAATGCTTAATCTCCGAGATCTGCCCTGAGCGTTGTTATGTAATCTGTATGCAATCTGATTGTTTTATAAAAACAGTCCACTTTCAATTCTAGAAGTACTATGTGGGGTGCCAGTAAACAACCGCGACCAGTAATTTATGCTAATAAACATCAATTGAGCCATTATTCAAACATTCAGTTCAATATCCTCCCAGAAGGGGATGGTTCCAGAGAAAATTTTCTCTAAGGATTGGTTCTGAAAATATTTAAAAGTATTAGCCAGCAATGTAGTGAAGCTGGATATTTCTAAGTTTTCAATCCTCAAGAGAAGTGGTAATTTCTGTACCTTTGAGTAGACTTACCGATGACTTGGTGTATTTTTTGGATCTTAAAGGGTCGTCGAAACAAGTTGTTACAATCGGTTATTCATATTATCTTCTACAAATTTAGGTCCTTTAAATTCTATGGCTTACTCAATGAACCGTCTCTCAATTTTTGTAGACGGAAATAATATGTTCTACGCACAACAAAAAAATGGTTGGTTTTTTGATCCAAAACGGGTATTGGAGTATTTCACAAGTGATCCAGATATTGTTCTGACGAATGCATTTTGGTATACCGGGTTGAAGGATCTGCAAGATCAGAGGGGTTTCCGCGATGCGCTTATTAGTCTGGGTTATACGGTAAGGATCAAGATTCTGAAGGAATATTACGATGACAACTCTGGACGATATTCCCAAAAGGCGAACTTAGATATTGAAATTGTGGTTGATATGTTTAATACGGTCGATCAATACGATCGGGTCATTCTCTTTAGTGGAGACGGAGATTTTGAGCGGGCGATCGAGCTTCTGCGTGGTAAAAGTACTCATATTACGGTAGTTTCAACTGAAGGGATGATTGCTCGGGAACTTCGCAACGCCACCGATCGCTACATTGACCTGAACGATATTCGGAAGGAGATTGAGAAAGCAGATTACTGATTTGGTTACAAACGACCTATCTGGGCAAGAATCTCCCCCCTGCGTTAGCCCTGAAATAGTAAAATTTAACAGTTGTATCCTGGCACGATAATCCTTGATAGAGCGTTATACCTTGCCCGAAATGGGCGAATTATGGACTGAGACTTACAAATTAAAAACCTGGCTGCAAGTTGAGATTGCCGTTTGTGAAGCTCAAGCAGCCTTGGGATATATTCCGATTGAAGCCGTTGAAGAGATCAAAGCAAAGGCGAAATTTGATCCCCAGCGGGTTCTTGAAATTGAGCAGGAAGTCAAGCACGATGTAATTGCTTTTCTGACTAACGTCAATGAGTACGTCGGGGATGCTGGACGTTACATCCATTTGGGGTTGACCAGCTCGGACATGCTAGATACGGCATTAGCGTTGCAATTGGTTGCCAGCTTAGATGTGCTGATGGCACAGTTGGAGGCGCTGATTCAAGCAATTCGTTACCAGGCCCAGCAGCATCGCAATACGGTGATGATTGGCCGCTCCCACGGAATTCATGCAGAACCCATTACATTTGGCTTCAAGCTGGCTGGCTGGCTAGCAGAGGTGTTGCGTCACCGCGATCGCCTCTGCCGCCAAAAGCGGAGTATCGCAGTCGGCAAAATTTCTGGTGCTGTCGGTACTTACGCCAATGTTGATCCCCAGGTAGAAGCGATTGCCTGCCAAAATCTGGGACTGGAGCCAGACGCCGCTTCTACCCAGGTTATTTCCCGCGATCGTCATGCTGATTTTCTGAATGCCTTAGCTCTCCTGACTGCTTCGATTGAGCGATTTGCCGTCGAAATTCGCAATCTTCAGCGCACGGATGTTCTTGAAGTTGAAGAATTTTTTTCGAAAGGACAGAAGGGGTCCTCTGCTATGCCCCATAAACGCAACCCAATTCGGTCTGAACGGTTAACGGGAATGGCACGGTTGGTGCGTAGCTATGCCGTAGCCGGTCTAGAAAATGTTGCCCTCTGGCATGAGCGTGATATTTCCCATAGTTCGGTGGAGCGAGTTGCATTGCCCGATGCCTGCATCCTGACCCACTTCATGCTGGTTGAGATGACTGAATTGGTGAAGAATCTACTGGTCTATCCAGAGAATATGCAGCGCAATTTGAATGTTTACGGGGGCGTCGTTTTTAGCCAGCGCGTGCTGCTGGCCCTGGTAGAAAAGGGCGTGCGTCGGGAAGATGCTTATGCGATCGTCCAATCCTGCGCGCATCAGGTATGGAATCAACCCGATGGCAACTTTCGAGGGGTGATTAGCCAGGATGTTCGCGTCACAGAACATCTTTCCCCTGCAGATATTGAAGTATGTTTTGATCCGCAGGAACACTTAAAGCATCTAGATCAAATTTACCAACGCCTGGGAATTTAATAGACATTTATCGGAGATATGCCAGTCTAAATTGCTTATGAACAGGGGGAGTTGTGGAAACCTTTCCCTGATGGGAAAGTGTTTTCACAATCCAAATCGGAAATGAAGGGATTTCATCTCCAGGGCGATCGTAAAGCGTATAAAGATAATCATGAAACCCTTGTTAAAGTTGCGTTAAACCATGCGGCTAAATTTATCCTTGTATAAGCTTGTATAAGAACATTCACCTTCACCTGCTAATCAGTTTTTGTAAGGATTTATTTTGTTGGGAGAGCAAATGCATGGGTAACCCTTTGCCACGTGTCAGCGTAGGACTAGCTGTCTATAACGGCGAAAATTTTATCAGGGAGGCCATTGATTCGATCCTGGCTCAAACTTTTAAGGACTTTGAGTTAATTATTTCCGATAACGCCTCGACGGATAAAACTCAAGAAATTTGTTTGGAATACGCTGCTAAAGACAAGCGCATCCGCTATTCTCGCAATGAACACAACATTGGTGGCATTGCAAATCAAAATCGCACCGTTGAGCTATCGAGAGGAGAGTACTATAAGCTAGCTGCTCACGATGATGTTTGTGCCCCGGAGTTCTTAGAAAAATGTGTTGAAGCTCTTGATCGTGACTCGTCTATTGTTCTGTCTTATCCAAGAACTAAGATTATTGATGAGAATGGACAATTCTTTGATAGTGATGAGCCCTATGTCAAGTTAACGAATCGTAATATTAGTCTAAAGAGTGATTCTCTGAAGCCACAGGAACGCTTTCATGACCTTGCTTGTTTTCCCCATGCCTGCTATCAAATTTTTGGAGTAATTCGTGCCAGCAGCCTTAAGTCAATTCCTGGATGGGGGCGATATGCTGGATCTGACAGAGCTTTAATCGCAAGGCTTGGGATTTTGGGCCGATTTTACGAGGTTCCTGAAGACCTTTTTTTCCTTAGAAGACATTCGGGGCAGTCAATCAACATTGGTCTGCGCTCCATGTACCTGTACAATTTTTGGTTCACTACAGCCAACAAGAATAAAGTGGTACTCCCCCATTGGGAGCGGGTTCTAGAGTATTTATCTGCTATTAGCAAAGCTCCCTTAAGCCCTCAGGATCGAATGGGTTGCTATTTGAAAATGTTCAATGTGCTCCAGGTAGAGGGACAGGGAATGATTAAAGACTTAATTGTAGCCACTATCCAAATTTCGGAAAGGTTTTACCGCAGGTTGTTTCAACGGTTTAATCCCCGGTTGGCAATGAGAGAAGACACCTTAATCTTTAATAAAATACCGAGGCTACAAATCCCTTCATGAGAATTGAACCTCAATGCAAATATCATGTGCAATGATTAACCGGATCTTCTGGCCATTGATATCACGGTTGGGCAGCTAAATTGAAGAATAGATGCTGAATAAGGCTTTCGAAATCAATCCAGCCAGAGTGATTAAAGAGGGGTAAGCTGCCTGGTAAGGGTTTTAGCCTCCTCGGTGCTAAATTTTTGTGTCTAAAGCTACACTTTTAGCTGCAACCCCAGAAGAGTCCTTTAGTCTAGAATCTAGTAGATCAAAACGAAAGTTTTGGAGAGTGGGGGCGTTCCTCCCTTTGGGGGCGAAGCTCCCACTCCTCTATGTTGCAAAATTTAGTGTTTGCTAGGGGGCTGTCAAAACATCTGGGATATGGGTTTTGTAGATTTGAGTTGCCCCTTAAATTTATCCTGACAGACTACCCGTTATGCAGATTATTTCCCTTGGAAAGCAACCTGGATTTTGCGATGGTTGCTTTACCTTCAACACCTTCATTGTCTTTAGGCGGGGAGATTGGTTGTTGCTGAGCGGGTAATAACTTCCCATTTGGTGAAAGAGACTGGCGTAGCTGATACAGTAAACTTA
>JBAUTA010001586.1:0-2582 GCA_049581985.1 Kovacikia sp. | reverse complement strand
CCACTGGGATCAATCTGTTGCTTGAGTCGGGCAACCCGATCGGCAGTGGCGGGGTGGGTGCTCAGGAAGGTGGGCACTGAGGACGAATTTTTTAGCAGCTTGTTCATGAAGGCAATCATGGCTGACTGGGCATATCCCGATCGCCCCAACGTTTTTAAGCCCAACTGGTCTGCTTGAAATTCATCATTGCGGCTGTTGGGCTTTTTCAAGGCCAGATCCACGCCAATATTGACCAGGATGTTGCGGTCTACCCCAGCGAGGGAAGCAACTCCCTGGGTGATCGCTGCTTCTTTCATCTGTTTTAAGGCATGTTGGGCTGCCACATGACCAATCTCGTGGCTTATCACACTGGCAAGTTGGGCTTCATTGTCCGCTAACTTTAACAAGCCCTTGTTGACATAGACAAACCCACCCATTGTGGCAAACGCATTGACGCTGGAATCGTCCACAATTTGAAAGGTGTAGGGAATATTGGGGCGGCTGCTGTTGGAGGCAAGGCGTTGACCAATCTGGTTCACATACTGTTGCAGTCTGGGTTCTCGATAGATACGGATCTGCGATTGAACCAATTGATTATTAATCCGCCGACCAAGCTGCACTTCTTGCTGATCGGATACATTAGAAAGTTGAATGACCTGAATACCCTGTAATATCAAATCTCCCCAGGAAATTGCCCGCGCCATGATGGGTTGGCCTAGCCAAAGGCTAATAACGACGGCGAAGGAAATTAGGGGGTAAACCCAACGGTAGCGGCGACGAAGAAATGGAGGGAGGTGGTTCAACGGCATAGGTGGTAGAGAAGAGATGCAGGTTACTAGTGTTGCAAACACTAAATTTTGCAACATGGGGGAGTGGGGGCGAAGCCCCCAAGCAGGGGTTCCACCCCTTCACCCCTTTCAAAACTTTATTTTTGTTGTACTAGTCCAGAATGCCTCAGACAAGCAGGTTTTTATGACGGGTAAGGCTCACATTTTGTTTCCTTCTGTCTCTGCTTTTTACCCTACTGTATGTGATCCAGCAATTCCTGCAACTACCTAACGACGGAAAGCGCTAGAGTATAGAAACATGGCAGAAACAAACGAACGATACAAAATTATTAGTGATAACCGTCAGGCTCGCTACCTCTACGAGATTTTGGAAACCTATGAGGCGGGGATTGAGCTAAAGGGGACGGAAGTCAAATCGATTCGGGCTGGCAAAGTTAACCTGAGAGATGGTTTTGCCCTGATTCGTGATGGTGAAGCGATGCTCCTGAACGTACAGATTTCGCCGCACCAGACCACGAATCAGATGTTTAACCACGACCCGCGTCGCACCCGTAAATTGCTGCTACATAAGGATGAGATCCGTAAATTGAGAGGGAAGGTCGAACAGCAGGGCTTAACTCTGGTGCCGCTCAAAATGTATATGAAACGGGGTTGGGTGAAAATTGATATTGCCTTAGTCAGGGGCAAAAAACTTCACGATAAACGGGAAGATGTCCGCAAACGTGAGGATCAACGCAACATGCAGCGGGCCTTGAAGAATCAATAGGAGATGGCTCTGATAATCCTATTTGGGACAGAATCCTATTTGGGACAGAATGGGACAGAATCCTTTTGGGTCAGAATGGACAGTCCCAGGGCGATGATGAGCTAAGGGGGGTACCTTCACTATCCTTCAAATGCTCAACCCTTGTCTCGATCGCCATGGGTCGGGCAGGGGGGGGCAGAGATGGAGCGATCGAGCCAGCCAATTGCCTGTTGGAGCCGAGGCAACGCTTCTTCGGGTTGGTTCTTCAGCAAAAAAACGAGGGCGGCGGCGGCTTGTTCGCTGGCACGGGCTTTGCGGTTAGATTTGAGGCGATGCCAGTCGGCGTCGGCGATCGCCAATTTCTCTAGCAATGCCTGGGCCAATTCTTCTGCACTGGATTGGCGTAGACTTGCAACCCGATCGGTCGTTGGCTCAGAACTGTTTGGTTGAATCGAAGTATTAATCATAGGAATGGGCATTATTCTTGAAAGTGCCACCACTCTTACTTTACTACGCCCCATGAAATCTTCCCAGGAACCGTTTCAAGCGCGTGATTCTAGTTTGTCAGCGGCCCAAGATAACCGTGAGCCACCCGCTGAAACCTTAACATTTGAGCAGGAGTTGGAAGCGGTGGAGCGATCGCTCCAGGATCTCAAAGAACGCTATACCCAAGTCCAGCAGGATCAGCAAACTCAGACCCAGCTTCAGGAGCGCAAGCAGGAGATCAAAGGCCAACTCCACCGGACTGCTTCCCCAGAGCTTAAGCGTGAGCTAGAAAGTGTGCAAAATCGGTTGGTTGAATTGGAACTAAGCCTGGAAAGTCGCCTCTTCTCCTGGGGCAGTTTGAAGGAACCTTTCTGGCAGATCGTTCGCTTTGGGGGACTGGGTGTTGTTCTCGGCTGGTTCCTGACTTTTGCCGTTACTCAAAGCCCCAAACCCTTGCCCTCCCCTTCCCTCCCCCCATTACAGAACTCCCAATAATCTGGGACGGCATGATTGGAAATTCGTTCCCAACCATCCCCAGGTTCAGCCCCACCCCCTGCTTTAGTCAGCCAGTTGATTAGCCATCC
>JBAUTA010001585.1:0-5664 GCA_049581985.1 Kovacikia sp. | reverse complement strand
AAGCCCCCACTCCCCCATGTTGCAAAATTTATGATTTGCAACACTAGATTTCGTAGGTAATTTCTTGAATTTGCATTGCCCTGGCTAGTTCAGCCGCAACTTCTGGGCGAGAAAACTCTGGCGGCGGCAGTTCACCCCGACGCAGCATTTCCCGCACCTTTGTACCCGATAGATGGACACGCTCTTCGCGGGTGCTGGGACTGGTTTTTGTGGTTGCCATTTGCTTGGTGCGGAGGCAATAGAAGGAGTGTTCAAATTTCAACGGGGTAATGCCCAATTCGGCGGGATTAAATTCATCAAAAATGTGCTGAGCATCATAGGTTCCGTAATAGTCACCAACCCCAGCATGATCTCGACCGACAATGAAATGAGTACAGCCGTAGTTCTTTCGTAACAAGGCGTGAAAGATGGCCTCCCTGGGACCGGCATATCGCATGGCTGCTGGATTAATTGCCAGCACTACCCGATCCTTCGGAAAGTAATGTTCCAGCATGATTTCATAACAGTTCATCCGCACATCGGCAGGAATATCATCTTCCTTGGTAGCACCGACCAGGGGATGGAGAAATAACCCGTCAACCGTTTCTAGCGCACATTTAATGATGTATTCGTGGGCCCGGTGGATAGGGTTACGGGTCTGGAAACCCACGATCGATTTCCATCCCTTGTCCCGAAACAGGGCACGAGACTCGGCGGGATCAATCTGATAGGTGGGGAAGCGCGAGTTGGGGTCTCGCTGAAGCAGCCAGATAGGTCCCGCTAGATTGACCGCTCCCTGCTGGTATATCACCGCTACTCCTGGATGCTTTTCCTCGTTTGTACGATAAACCATGAGCGCTTCATGCCGCTTTTCGTAGCTATATTTTTGGGTAAGCTGCAAAACACCGACAAAACGACCAAGTGGATTATCTAAACGGATCAGGGCTCCCTCCTTCAAAGGAGCTGCCACGTCTTCTGGGACAGACAACGTGATGGGGATTGACCAGGGCAACCCATTTGTCAGATGCATTTCGTTGACAACGCGATCGTAATCCGCTTGCTCCATAAAGCCAACAAGGGGGCTAAATCCACCAATGGCAATTAGCTCCAGATCGGAAACTGCCCGTTCATCCAGTTGTACCCTGGGCAAATAGTCGGCTTTATCAAGAAATTCTGCCCGCTGTTCTGGTGTGGCGATGCGGTTAATCAGGGTTCCACCGTGGGGCGTAATGCTATCTGGATGAGTCATTTGGATTCTAAAGTGCAGATCGCAAATTTTAAAGAGTAAAGATTGTGAATTTGATCCACAAAATCAATCCTACTAGGGTTCTGACAAGAATTCTTTCAAGGTTTTCAGCCCTTCAAGGAATAACCCTAGAATGAGTCTCAGGTATGACCACAAAATAAACTCGATAAGCTTTAGGGGCTTAGCATTCAGGCGAGAACCTTTGCTATGTCCGCAAGCATACCTCCCGGATGCCAGACCCTGACAATTGTTACCAATGTTATGTAATTCGTAATCCTGAGTAAGTGGGCGTGATTAATTACAAGCAGGGGTCGTTGAGGGCATTACCCCCAGACAAAGAATTTCATCCCCTCTGCCCCATAATCTTCCTTAGTTTAATTACACCCAGCTACTTAGCTTTGAGGTGATCAAGGCTGGATTTGAGGCAGTCTTAATATGCGAGAATTTATTTTGATCGGGGAATACTGTAAATCCGGGAACCTTTAGTAAAGATTCAACAGCTAACCATGACTCCTAGCATTGCTTACCTAGCGCAAGGCAAGCTTTATCTCAAGTTGCAAGATAGTTCTATTCGGGAGATTGAAAGCCAGTTCGGGCAAACGCTGCAGGAGCGCACTCTGAAAGTGCAGCGCAACAAAGCCTGGAAAAATCGGGGCCTGATGGAGATGATGATGCCTCCGGCAGCGCTGAAACAGATGGAGCAGCAGCCTGAGTCAACCGTGAATGTAACGATCGCCAGCCTCTGCCCCTTAGAAAACGGTAGGCTGCTCTATGCCCTGGAAGCAGGCGACATGGGTGGAATCTTTGCCTTTGATCCGGACAGCGATCGCGAAGATCGGCTATTTCATAATGCCGAATTTCAGGTTGGCCATCTTGACTTTGATATCGAACACAAGCTAATTGCTTGCACCACAATCTATCGCACTGGAATTTCCAATATTGCCACTATGCCGATCGACGGTGCTCGCCCCAGGGATGTGACCGAAGGCGATTCGATCGATCTGGCAGCCCGCTGGGTTCCAGGGAAGGGAAAAGCCCTGGTGTTTCAATCTGCCGGAATTGGTCGCAATAGCAGCGGTTATGTCTGCGATCGGGCCCCCTTCCTGATTGAAAAACTGGACTTTGACAAGCAAGACGTGCTGACCCTGGCATCTGACCCTAAATCCGATTTGCTTGGTCCCCAGATCGGCAGAGATGGATGGCTTTACTACATCCGCCGTCCTTATCGCCCTATCCACAAGCAGTTTAGCCTCTGGCAAAGCTTGAAAGATCTGTTGCTGATTCCATTCCGGCTACTCTATGCCATCTTCCAGTGGCTCAATTTCTTCTCCCAGATGTATACCGGCAAACCCCTGATGGCAGCAGGAACCAAACAAACGGTTGATCCTAAACAAATGAAGGTTTGGGGCGATTGGATTACCCCAGAAATGATGAGAGACCGCCGCTTTGGCGAACCGGATGCCCCCGCTCTCGTCCCCCGCTCCTGGCAACTGGTCAGACAGGCTGACCAGGGAACACCAGAAGTCTTAGCAGAAGGCATCCTTTCCTATGATCTGGCAACCGATGGCACGATCGTCTATACCAATGGCAGCGCGGTTTATGCCATTTATCCAGATGGAACGAGGGAGCGGCTGCTGGTTGATAATTTGATTGAGACGGTAACCATCCTTGGCAACGCCACTTAAAGCCATCTAATTTAAGGCCATCTAACTTAAAGCCATCTAACTTTTTTGCCAGGGGGCGATCGTTCAATCCCAGAAATCGCATTTATACGGGAGCTGCAACTAGTGTTACAACACTAAATTTTGCAACATGGGGGTTTGGGGGTTTCGCCCCCAAGAAGGGGTGGAACCCCTTCATCCCTTGCAAAACTTTATTTTTGTTGTATTAGTTAACCCTCATCCCGACCCTGTTGAATCTTAGGGTGCAGCCCCCATCGTCAAGGCAACGGATATTCCGCTGACTATAGCGATCCTATTTGGATTGTGAGCAAGGATTCCACTGGAATCCTTGCTCACAAAGCCGCTCAAACTCACAACTGATTTAGGCCTGCTATATAGCCCTTTTCAAGGGTGAGATACAGTGAGGGTGCTTCGCGCCCCACTGTGCCTCACATTTCTACACTTCACCCAGGTGTAAACCGCTATATTGTTTTGGAAATGTTTTGGAACCAACACGCGCCCAGCTCCTTACACCCACGGTCTCACAACTCAAACCCATGCTGAACAAACAATTATCTAACCGCATTCCTCCAAAAGTGTGGAAGCTGACGCTCCGGGCTATTCCGACGCTGCTTGCCTGCTTCCTGCTCAGCTTCCTTGCCTGGACTGGCATCCCCCCTGCTGCTGCTACGCCTCTACCTGGCGCGCCTATCATCGGTTCGCTGCTCCATTTTTCAGGGAACCGCCCCAGCAATTTGGGCGTTCAGAATGGCAAGCTGGCAGCCTGCCCGACCAACCCCAACTGTGTCAGCAGTCAAAGTCAGGACTCCTCCCACGCGATCGCACCGCTTCGCTACAGCGCTAGTCCTGAAACAGCATTTAGCCAGTTGAAAGCAATCATTAAATCCT
This sequence comes from Kovacikia sp., assembly GCA_049581985.1. Taxonomy (GTDB): domain Bacteria; phylum Cyanobacteriota; class Cyanobacteriia; order Leptolyngbyales; family Leptolyngbyaceae; genus Kovacikia. Next base: position 1,869 of record JBAUTA010001585.1, on the reverse strand, counting down.
TACCTGAAGCCAACATCATTACAGCCTCCGACTCCTATCTAAATGCTGAATTTACCAGCGCCTTGATGGGGTTTGTTGATGATGTCGAATTTTATCTAGATAAATCGGTTGGCGTCATCCAGGTGCGTTCAGCCTCGCGTTTAGGAGAATCGGATTTGGGTGTGAACCGCAAACGGGTTGAAGCGATTCGAGCAGCGCTGGAGAAATCAGCCTGAAAAACTGACCCTTCCATTCCTGCCTAAAAACGACACCTACCAAATTCCCCTCTGGTTAAAAAATCAGCTAGGGACTTTGGTAGGTGAAAATTTTGTGGTGAAAAACCACGATCGATTTAGAACAAACCCAAGGTCAAGGATTTGTCAATGGGGAAAGTTGCGCCTACGCCCATCCAAATTGTAACCAGGGTACCAAACAGGAACACAGTGGTTGCCAGCGGGCGGCGGAAGGGATTTTGAAACTTGTTCACACTTTCAATAAAGGGAATCAGCATCAACCCCAGGGGAATCGCAGTCTGCAACAGAATTCCCAACAACTTGTTGGGGACAACGCGCAGGATCTGAAATGCAGGATAAAGATACCACTCAGGCAGAATTTCCAGGGGAGTGGCGAAGGGATTTGCAGGTTCTCCAACCATTGCGGGGTCGAGAACAGCTAACCCTGTGCAGAGGGCGATCGTGCCAAGAATTACGACCGGGAAGATGTAAAGCAAGTCATTGGGCCAGGCGGGTTCACCGTAATAATTGTGACCCATACCCTTAGCTAGCTTGGCACGCAATTGAGGATCACTAAGATCCGGCTTCTTAATCGTTGCCATAGGTACAGTGCGTCCTTATTTCTGAAGTCTTCGGCAGGTAGGAGTGAAATCAGTCAGACTATTTTTTGATGTTTTTATAATAATGGCCGCAACCCCAAAATCGGGTCAACAAACCATTACACCGCTCTGATCATGCTTGAATTCTAAATTAAGCGCTTAATTCCCGCACGACAAGAACAACCTCTAAAAAGGTCGATTACAAGGGACCGGAGATTCCTTGCTTACGGATCATCAAAAAGTGCAACAGCATGAACACCGCGATTAGCCAGGGCAAAACGAAGGTGTGCAAGCTATAAAAGCGAGTCAGAGTCGATTGACCAACACTGACACCGCCCCGCAGGAACTCTACAATCAGAGGCCCCACGACCGGAATTGCTTCGGGAACTCCCGATACAATCTTGACTGCCCAGTAGCCGGTCTGGTCCCACGGAAGAGAATAGCCAGTTACACCAAAGGACACGGTGATCACTGCTAGAATCACTCCGGTAACCCAGGTCAATTCGCGCGGCTTTTTAAAGCCACCCGTCAGGTAAACCCGAAACACGTGGAGAATCATCATCAACACCATCATGCTGGCGGACCAGCGATGAATGGAGCGAATCAACCAACCAAAGTTAACGTCTGTCATCAGATATTGCACTGATTGAAACGCTTCAACAACGGTGGGTCGGTAGTAAAAGGTCATCGCAAACCCAGTTGCAAACTGGATCAGAAAGCAGACCAACGTGATACCGCCCAGGCAATAAAAAATATTGACATGGGGAGGAACATACTTGCTGGAAATATCATCGGCAAGCGCTTGCACCTCCAGGCGTTCCTCAAACCACTGGTAAGCTTTCGAGTCGGTTACCTGCTTGGTAAACATGAAGGAAGAATTCCCAAAAATGTATTGCTGTTCATAAAGAATGTAACATAGAGCCTGGGCGATTTTCACTTGAATTTGCGATCGTCGGTTTGCGCCAACCTCCGCTCTGCTTGAGTTCTTCTCTATTGCCAAGCAAACTCCCAACTCCCTGGAATTCTTAGACCTGGATAAAGTTTTTTGAAGTCCAGGT
>JBAUTA010001584.1:0-3530 GCA_049581985.1 Kovacikia sp. | reverse complement strand
GTTCCGCGTCCCACATGGCTCTGCACGGTCAGGCTGCCCAGATGTAACTCCACTAATCTTTTCACAATTGCCAGTCCCAAACCAGTGCCAGTAATGCTACCAACATTGCTGGCCCGATGAAAATGCTCAAACACATAGGGTAAGTCTTCTGGGGGAATTCCTATGCCTTGATCATGTACCCAAAAAGTGATGAAGGTGGTTTCATAGTGCAAGCCCAGCTCAATAGATCCCCCCTCAGGAGAATATTTAATGGCATTTGAGAGCAAGTTGGTGAGGATCTGCCTCAGCAATTTGGCATCAATCCACACGGGTTCAGACTCACACTCATGAATCAGGGAGATCGGAATGTGGGTGGCCGTTAGCTGAATGCTGTTGACTAAATCCTGGCAAAAGTCTGTCAGCCTCAGGAGGGTGGGACGAAACTCTAGATTCCCGACGTCTGCTCTGCCAATTAACAACACATCTTCAAGCAATTGGGTCATGTGGTTAACAGCCATATGGATTTGCTGAAACCGTTCCTGTCTTGCTTCGGTAGACCATTCGTAATGTTCTAGCAGCTCGGTGGCAGATTGAATCGTGGTCAAAGGGGTGCGAAATTCGTGGGAAATGGTTGAGATAAACCGAGATTTCAGCCCATTTAGATCTCTTTCCTGTTGTAAAGCATTCCGAATTTCAGCTTCTGCTTGTTTTTTCAGGGTAATTTCTTCAAGCAGGAGAAGTAAGCCCGTTGGTGGTTGATCTGGATTTGGGCGATCGACAGACAACGCTGGCTGGTAAATCAGGGGTTCTAGTTTGATCTCAAACCAGCGATCGCCCTGCTGCAACTCCTGGCGGAATGACTGGCCGATGCTCAAGATCTGCCATCGAGATTCCCATTCAGCCTGACTAAACCAGTCTGGCACCAATTTAGCTTGCAGGTGATCGCCCAGGTGAATGTGTAACCACTCGGCTGCTACAGGATTGCAAAACCAAACTTGCCCATCCCGATCAGATGCCAGTAGCCCGATCGAAAGATTGCGGGCGATCGCCCCATAGGCAGACTGGGCACGGGCAAGCTGATCCGCCAGCTCTGCCAGTTGCACCGTGGGCTGAGCGCTATTAGGGGGCAACCCTTCAGCCAATGGATAATAGGTTGTGAGCGTTTCAGCAACCGTCTGAATCTGGTCTGGCAAGGAGTCTGGTTCGGTCAACAATAATCGATCCTGGCGGTAAAATCGCCAGAGTCGCTGAATATCTTGCCGCAGGCGCGTGTTCATTCGGATCCGCTCAAAGACCTCGGCGATCGCCGTACTTAGCCCAAACAGAATGAGCGGAGAAGCAATGGGTAACCAGTATCCTTTGAAAATAAATAAAAGACTGAGGAGTACCCATCCTAGAGACAATCCCGCCAGAAAAACGAGCCGTTGTCCCCATCCCCAATAAACCAGGAAAGGACTCAGCCCCAGCCCTGCCAGGGTCAAGCTGACAATCAGCCAGCCCGTTTCGGGAACCTTTAAAAAGCGCTGTTGCAACAGGTTATCGATCACGGTGGCATCCAGATAAACCCCACCCGTGGGAGGATTCCGGTCAAAGGGGGTAAAAAAGTCGCTTAACCCGCGGGCGGTAGCACCTACGACCACGATTTTGTCCCGAAACATGTGATCGGGAACCTTCCCCTTTAACACTTCAGCCAAGGAGTATTGTGGCACCCGGCGGACTGGACCAACCCAGTTGATCCAGAGGGGTTGGCGTAATTTGGGTAGAGATACAGACTCCTGAACCAGGGAATAGGCCTGCACCGCAGCGATACCAAGACTGGGTATACCCTGGATTTCAGGCTCGATGTGGCGCGTTACGCCATCATTATCTGCACGGTTAAGCACATGTCCGATCGCGATTGCCCGTGTCTGTAGAGCAGGGGTGGGGGGTAAGGGCTGCCCTTGACTCCAGGCCTGTGCCAGCACAACCCTGCCATGGCGGACGATCTCGGCTGCCAGTAACCGATCCTCTGGCGTTGGTTCTGAAAACACCATATCCAGGACAACGACACTCGACTCTGCCTGGGTCAGCCGATTTAACAACTGGGTATAGTACTTGCGGGACAGGGGAAATCGCCCAAATTGACGCAAACTGGCTTCATCGATCGCCACAATCACAACCCGTTGATCCCACAACAAAGCCCCCCTGAACTGAAAGAGCGTGTTATAGGCCAGTTGCTCTAGAGGTTGCCAGACCCCTAATTTCAGCAGCCCCACGACAAACAGAGAAGCGATCCCACCTGGCAACAAACAGCGGCCAGTGGCTTTCAACCTTTTCCTAACCTTGAGGAACTGCCAGTTCATAAGCCTGCCGATTCCCTAAGGGAGTGATGACAATTACCCGAATCCGCCGATTTGAAGACATTGCTACGGTCAAATCGAACTTACCGTTACGATCGACAATTCGAGACTGATCTGCAATGATCAAAAGATTTACTGGATCAATCTGCCCGACTACCCGGGCACTCTGTCGGCCAGTTGCCGTCAAAATCTGGAGCTGCAAGCGGGTATTGGGAATTGGGGAAATAGGCACTGGTGGAGAGGGCGGTTCCCCTGGGATGGTTAAATTCTGAAAGCCTGCCCTGACTGGGACCGTTTTTCCCTGAGCACCCGTCACCACATTTCCGGCACGAGTCGCCAGACCAGTTTTGCCATCAGGATGAACCGCCACTCCAAACTCAGTTCCCCGAACGGCACTCCACCCAGCGGGGGTTTGAATCTCTAGTTCAGAGTTATTATTGGTAAATTTCCGCACCCGCAAGTGGGCCTGGCCACTGGTAACCTGTAGGTAAGTCACCCTGCCCCCATCTGGCAACTTTTGTAGGTTTTGAATGCGCAGCACTGTCCTTTCCGCCACATCGATGAAACCAATGCCCGTATCTACCGCAAGAACGACCCGAGACTTGGCAGCGGTGATGACTCCATCGCCTCTTTGTTGTAGCTGCATTCCAGGCTGGGCAGGTTGAGTTGTTTGTTCACGGCTAAAAAAAACGGTTCCCACAATCTGACGAATTTCTAGCCACCGTTGAATTCGCACCTGTAAGGGCAAATTTGCTAACGGCATGGTTGAAACCAGAGATTGCATCAGAGCCACTCCCAAAAGACTGATCAGGATTCCACCCATGATTTGTCTACTTCGCAAGGCTATTCTTTCACCCAACTGATCAATCTCCATTTTGAACTGTTAAGCAAGCAGTTCTAATCATCTGTAATCAGGGGGGAATAGGAGCGCAGCCCCATCCAGACGAAAAATTTCACCATTGCGACTGAGACGTTCGACAAGGAGCAGCCGCACCGCTGACGCCGTAGTCCTCTCTACCCCCAAAATCCTCTTTGATTGAATTTGGCAGGCCCTACCTACTTATTATTCTATCAACTAAATTTCAGGCTTCCCCATAGCATTTTTTGCTACCAGATAGTAGCTCTCCTTTGGGCAAGGCCACCTGCACCCCGTGTATTCTATTAATTTGCCACCTGCTATAAAAACAATTATGGCCGATCGGGGAGGGGGAT
>JBAUTA010001583.1:0-2347 GCA_049581985.1 Kovacikia sp. | reverse complement strand
AAATCTTTTGCAAACCAGCCTGGGTAGAAGTAGTGCATGGTTCAAACTACATGAATGTCTATCGACGAGGTTTCCGGGTACCTACAGAAAATATACTGGATGATTTTTGCATTAAGTCTGAAACCCCTAACAAAAAGGAACAGATGGTTCCATTTTTAATAGAACAAGCCAAGATTTCACTGTTCTTTCCTTATTATTTCCTGAGGAAAGTCTTCCTTAGAATTAAGCATAATCAACTTGATGAATTTCACATCAGCCGTTTTGAAGTCAGAAATTACTGATGTAAGTGGCTGGGCGTAATTAAACTAAAGATGCCAACGCAGGTGAAAGGGGTGAAACCCCTTACCTGGGGGTGCAGCCCCCAAACGCCTTCTTACAATTAATTAGGCTGGCCTCCTTAACAAAGATCCCAAACTAATAGGAATACATACTCTATGAAAATTCTGATCACAGGTGGGGCAGGCTTTATTGGAAAGTGGCTGATTGAAAAATTTCCTGCCAACTATGAGATCGTGGTAATTGATTCTCTCGATGACCAGGTTCACAAAACCTCACCAGGTTTCGCATCTGAGTTGAAAGCTCGTGCTAAATGCATTCAGGCGGATGTGCAATGGATCGAAACCTATGCGGAAGAACTGGAAGGCACTGATATCGTAATTCATTTGGCGGCCCAAACCGGGACTGGTCAATCCATGTATGAGATCAGTAAATATGTGCAACATAATGCAAATGGCACAGCCAAGCTTTTAGAACTGGTTTCAAAACTCCAGCATAAGCCACGTCGGATCATTCTTTCGTCTAGTAGAGCCGTTTATGGAGACGGTGCTTACACAGATGGCAGCGAGGTTTATTATCCTAAAGGTCGCTCCCTAGAAAATTTACAACAGGGCAACTGGGAGATTTATGGGGAGCAAGGCGAGCAGCTCAAAGCACTCCCGATGCAAGAGAAGCATCTCACCAAGCCAACTTCCGTATACGGATTGACAAAGCTTTGGCAGGAGCAGTTGTTACAAAATTATTGTGAAAGCCAAGATATCGATTTAGCTGTTCTAAGGTTTCAGAACGTTTATGGCCCCAAGCAGGAGTTGGGAAACCCCTACACAGGCATCATTGGCATTTTTACTAACGCGATTGTTCAAGGAAATCAACTTGAGATCTTTGAAGATGGATTAATGACGCGAGACTTTGTGTTTGTAGGAGATGTCGCTGAGGCAGTGCTCAAATGCGTGACTGACGAAAAACCATTGAACGCTGTGATCAATGTCGGCAGTGGGCAAGCGGTAACGCTGCTAGAAGTCGTGGAAACGATTGCCCAACTTGTGGATAAGAAAACAGACTTCAGGATTTCAGGTCGCTTCCGAGTGGGAGATATTCGCCATGCTATTGCTGATATGGCCCAGTACAAAGCCTTATTTGGAACATGGGAGCCAACCTCCCTTCAAGCCGGACTGGCTCAATACCTGGAATGGTATCTGGGTCAAGAACCTGTCAGCCAGGAAACGCTCCAGACCTCATTCAAAGAAATGGAGAGGACAGGGTTGCTGCTATCTAAAAAAAGCTAGGTACTAAACAATGAAAGGGATCAGTGTTTTACATTTGAGTGAGTCTGACATTGACAACGGAGGCGCACGAGCTGCCTATAGATTAAACAAGGGATTGCAATCTATTGGATGCACATCTCAAATGCTTGTGCGCGCCAAGGTTAGTGCTGATAAAACTGTAATTTCTGAAAAATCTGTACTCACTAAACTCGGCCCTTCAATTTCTGGAATACCTCTAAATCTTTTTGGTCACAGCCCTTCAGATATGTTTTCTCCGCAGTGGTTTCCCGATGTAATTGCATCTAAGGCTGCAAAAATTCATTCAGATATTCTTAATTTACATTGGGTTTGCAATGGTTTCTTAAGAATAGAAAGTATTGCAAAAATGAATAAACCATTAGTTTGGACACTTCACGACATGTGGCCCTTTACCGGCGGATGTCATTATAGCGGCGAGTGTGAAAAATATATAGAATCTTGTGGCAGCTGCCCACAACTGCAAAGTAATCATAGAAAGGATATTTCTACCTGGGTATGGCAACGTAAAGTGAAAAAGTGGAGTAGCTTAAACGTGACAATTGTTAGCCCAAGTTCCTGGTTAGCAGCATGCGCTCAGGCAAGTTCTTTATTCAAAGATAACCGTATAGAAGTTATCCCTAATGGAGTTGATCCTTTTATCTATAGACCAATTAATCGCTACGTCGCACGAGAAATTCTAAATGTATCGCCTGAAAAACAATATATCTTATTTGGCTCTATGAATCCTGCAGATCCTCGAAAAGGATTTCAGTTATTACAGCCTGCTC
>JBAUTA010001582.1:0-5460 GCA_049581985.1 Kovacikia sp. | reverse complement strand
ACCGGGTTCTGTTAGATGGCGGCGGTTGGATAACAGCTATTACATCGGGAGTCGGGAATGCAGGGACTGTCCGGGTGAATGCCCAGTCGCTTGAATTGACTGGTGGCAGCGTCGATGATCTGCCTGGTGTCATTGCGACTCAGGTCAATGCAGGCAGTAGCGGCAATGGTGGCGATCTGGTGCTGAATGTCGATCGCCTGCAAGTTTCGGATGGAGCACAGATAGCAACCTCAACCTTTGGCGCAGGGGATGCCGGTCGTCTGCAGATCTTTGCACAAGATATTGAGGTCACAGGAGCCACGTCCCAGAGTCCTTCTGGGTTGTTTTCTAGCGTCATCCAAGGTGCTACAGGTAAGGGCGGCAATTTGGAAATTACAACCGGGCGGTTACGGGTTGCTGATGGAGCGCAGGTGGCGGCTGACACCTTAGGCGATGGAAATGCAGGCAATTTGATCGTGAAGGCCCAGACCGTGGAGTTAACGGGCTTTGGTCAACAGGGCAAAAGTGGTTTGTTTGCTGGAGCCATTATTGGTTCTGGGGCAGGCGGAGACATCAGCGTGAAGGCAGACCAATTAACCATCCGTAATGGGGCGACCATTAGTGTCAGTAACTTTGCCAGCCGTGATCCCAGTATCCCCGCCGGGCAGGGTCCCGCCGGTAATGCCCAGATCGATGCCAGGTATATCCAGTTGGATAATCACAGCACTCTAACCGCGGCCAGTGCAGGTGGCGATAAGGGCAACATTTTTCTGAATTCCGAGGTGCTTGAGTTGCGGCATGGCAGCTCTATCTCTACCAATGCTCTCGGCAATGCAACAGGAGGCAACATCTCGATCAAGACTGACTTTTTGGTGGCTGTCAAAGATGAGAACAGCGATATTACGGCAAATGCGGTCAATAATTTTGGAGGGCGAGTCATTATTGAAGCAAGGGGCATTTTTGGCATTGAGTATCGTTCTCAGCTCACGCCCTTCAGCGATATCACAGCTTCGTCTGCCCTGGGACCGCTATTCAGTGGGACGGTTGAAATTCGCACACCAGACACCGATCCAACGCGGGGGCTAACCCAGTTCCCTAGCGAGTTGGTCGATGCCAGCAATCGCATTGCTGCTGCCTGTGAGCGATCGCAGGGCAATACGTTTGTAGTCACTGGGCGGGGTGGCTTACCGGAAGATGCCAGCCAACCCTTACGCGGCGGGTCTGTTTGGTCTGATTTGCGTCTGAGCGCTCTCCCCACCCAGAACGGACCAAGCGCGGTGGCACCTGTTCCGAAATCGGTTTCCCAGCCATCGGTAGCGGCACCGATTGTGGAAGCTCAAGGGTGGGTAACTGATGCAAACGGACAAATCACCCTTGTTGGACAGGTTCCCCATCAGCCTGGAGTAGGCACCTGGGATAAACCCGTGGACTGCCGCCAGTTTACTTCTACTATTACCGATAGAAATGGCAATAGCCCGATGCCAGGGCCGCAAGTATCCTCTGCTGGGAGCGTAAAGTGATGAACCAAAGAAAGCACCAGAAACGTGATGGGCGAACGGTTCGATTCCGCTATTGGCTCGCCCTACTGAGTTGTTGCCTGGTCGTCATGGTCCATCCGGTCATTGCCGCCGACTTCCACCAGATAGCGTCCGTCTCTCCATCCTCTGTCACAACCCAGCCTGGTTTAGATGCACCCCGACTAATGGATACAGGGCGGCAGCGCTATGAGGCTGGACAATTTACTGAATCGTTTAATGCCTGGCAACAGGCAGCACGGGCCTATGAAACCCAGGGAGATCGACTCAACCAGGCGTTGAGCTTAAGTTATCTATCCCTGGCTGCTCAGGCATTGGGGGATTGGCAGCAGGCAGAAAAAAGTATCGTCACCAGTCTCGAGCTGCTGAATTCGGTGCCTCAGAGCGATCGCACGCGCACAACGATCCTGGCCCAGGCGCTCAATACCCAGGGAAAGCTTCAGTTAGCCCAGGGAAAGGCGGAAGTGGCGATTGCTACCTGGCAAACCGCTGAACGCACCTATGTTCAGACGAATGATATTACCGGGGCGATCGGAAGCCAGATTAATCAGGCGCAGGCAATGCAGAGTCTGGGACTGTATCATCGAGCCCAAACAATTTTGACCCAGGTTAATCAACAGCTTAAAGACCAACCCCCCTCCCCCCTCAAAGTGGTTGGGCTGCGAAATCTGGGGGTGCTGCTGCAAGTGACTGGGGCGTTAGCTAACTCTAAAGCTGTGTTGCAGGAGAGTTTAAAGCTTGCTCAGCAGCTCAACTTGCCTGCCGATATCAGTGCGACGTTGCTGAGTTTGGGAAATACCTTAAGGGCGGCCCAAGAGCCCCAGGCTGCCCTGGCATCTTACGAACAGGCTGCGACTACTGCTCCTGGTGAGCTTGCTCGGTTGGAAGCGCAAATGAATCAACTCAGTCTGCTGCTTGACATGAACCAGAAGTTGGCGACTGAAACCCTGATGCGGCATCTTGAACCCCAACTCGCCAACCTGTCACCTAGTCGGGCAGGGGTCTATATGCAGGTGAATTGGGCTGTCAGTGCTCTCCGCAGTCACACCCAATGGGCAAATACAGATCTGCCCACTTTTAGGGAGATTGCGGCTCAACTGGCGGTTGCTGTGCAACAGGCCAGGTCACTTCAGGATGCCCGGGCTGAGTCTTTTGCTGTGGGACATCTGGGGTATCTCTATGAACAAACCAAGCAATGGAAAGAGGCCGAAGAGCTGACGCAAAAAGCAAATCTACTGGCCCAAGGAGTGAATGCCCCCGATGTTGCCTATCGCTGGTACTGGCAACTGGGACGGATTCGCAAACAAACGGGCGATCGTCCAGGGGCGATCGCGGCTTACACTGAATCGGTCAATCTTCTAAAAGCTCTGCGTCGGGATCTGGTGGCCATGAGTCCCGATGTGCAATTCTCTTTCCGAGAATCTGTTGAGCCAGCCTACCGGCAACTTGTCGAGTTGTTGGTAGAATCCCCTACTCCCAGCCAGTCAGATCTCCAGCAAGCCCGCAAGGTGATCGAAGGGCTGCACCAGGCAGAAATCGAAAATTTCCTCCGCTCTGCTTGTTTAGAGGTTCGCGTGAGCGAAATTGATAAAGCCGATCCACTGGCGGCGATTATTTATCCGATTATTCTGACAGATCGGCTAACTGTCATCGTCTCCTTACCAGGGCAACCTCTTAGCGTCCATAGTACGCCCTTGCCCAGAGCGAAATTTGAAGCAGTTCTGGAGCAAACCCTAGGGTCTTTGAATCCTGTATTTGATGACCAGGAGCGTTTACGTCTATCAGGGGAAGTGTATGACTGGCTGATCCGTCCGGCAGAAGCCTCACTGGCAAAGAGTCAGGTCAAAACCCTGGTTTTCGTGCTGGATGGAGCGCTCCGTAATATTCCAATGGCAGCGCTTTATGATGGCCAACACTATCTCATCGAGAAATATAGTGTTGCGATTACACCGGGATTACAGTTGCTCGGTCCCCAAACTTCCCTGGACAAGAAAAATTTGCAGGCGCTAGTAGGTGCTTTAACGGAAGCGCGCCAGGGTTTTGCGGCATTACCCGGTGTGGCGATCGAAGCTAAGGAAATTGCGACTCAACTTACTGCCACCGAGTTACTCAACCAAAACTTTACGCAGTCGGCGTTACAGGCGCGGCTACAAAGCTCAAAATCGCCCATTGTCCATCTCGCCACCCATGGTCAATTTAGCTCTAATCTGGACCAAACGTTTATCCTCACCTGGGATAATCGGCTGACCATAGATGGCATTAGGGCCAGCCTGAAATCGCGGGCCGAAAGCGGGGATCGTCCGATTGAGTTACTCATTCTCAGTGCTTGCGAAACGGCTGAAGGAGATAAGCGGGCAGCACTGGGTTTAGCAGGATTGGCAGTTAGATCAGGCGCTAGAAGTACCCTGGCTAGCCTGTGGTCTGTCAATGATGCATCAACGACTGAACTCATGGTGAAGTTCTATCAATTCCTGACAAAACAAAACATAAGTAAGGCGGAAGCTCTGCGCCAGAGTCAGCTTGAACTTATCCACTCTTCCCACTATCAGCATCCGTTTTACTGGGCACCGTTCATTCTGGTTGGTAACTGGTTGTGATGATGAAACCAAATCCCTTGACCGGATAACTATGAGTTGTTTTTTAACCATGATGATCAATTCAGGCTTTGGGGGACCGTGAGTCGCAAAGGGTAGAAGCGGATTCTACCCTAAGGTCACCCACTCAACACCGCGATCGTGAACCCGCCCTAACCTTAGGGGTCAGGCTTGTTTAATTTCCACTTCTAAACAAAATCTATTCAGGAGTCTTACACAATGGCAATTCTTAAAATGGCTAAACCCAATCAAGCTGCTTCCATAATTCTGCTGACAATGGCCCTTTGTCTGGGAGGAGAACTCCTGTCTTCTGTCAGTGCCTGGGCAGGGGTGCCCTTTAACCCACCCAAGGGTGGAGCTCCCAAAGGTAGAGGCGGAGCCTCTCGTGGCGATATGACTTGTTCTGCCAATCCAGCACAGTTTATCCAGCGCTTTATGCCGCTCACCCCAGCGAATTCAAACTACGGGTTGACTGTGGCTCAACGCCCAACCTTGTTTGCCTATGTGCCGCCGACTTCAGCCCAAAAGGTATTTTTTAGCCTTAAAGAAGAGAATGGGCGCGTCCATTATCAGGCAATGTTGCCTATCGGAAACAATGGGGGTATCTTGCGGATTGAGTTGCCCGAGTCAGTGCCGCCTCTGATGCTTGGCAAGCGCTATCAGTGGGGAGTTGCGGTTGCCTGTGATGGCAGACTCAGACCGGATAGCCCGTTCGTCAGTAGTTGGATTCAGCGTGTTGAGCCAGCTTCAAAATTGGTTGAGCAGGCGAGTCAAAAGCCATCTATTGAGCAGGCCACAATGTATGGAACAAACGGTATCTGGTACGATACTCTGGCAACATTAGCTAATCTCAGGCGGCAACAACCTGACAATCCAACCCTACGATCGACCTGGAGCGATTTGTTGAGTTCGGTTGGCTTAAAGGAGATTGCAGCGGAACCGTTGAATGACTAAGCATTTTCCTTGCTTCAATAGATTGGCTTGAACCTATTTGAAGATGGGATTCAAACAGATAGTGTTTACAATCTTTACGATGTAAACACTATCTGTCGTTAGCGGCGTTTAATCTCGATTTTAACGGTGTTCCTTGCATCCTTAAGGGATCCTACTGGGAGATTCCAACGTGGGGTGTCTAATCCCGATTTTAACGGTGTTCCTTGCACCTTTACCCCACCGCCTGCGGCACCTTCCCTTGACAAGGGGAGGTTGGGAGGGGTCTAATCTGTCGCATTCTCCAATTAAATCGGTAGCAGTAAGTAGGTAGCTCTAATTAATTGTAAGCAGGGGGAGTGGGGGCTGCGCCCCCAGGCAGGGGGTTCCACCCCCTCCACCCCCAAACTCATCTTTTATTT
>JBAUTA010001581.1:0-7992 GCA_049581985.1 Kovacikia sp. | reverse complement strand
CCGAGCAGATTCGTCCAGATACCTATGTCAGTGTGGAGGCGAAAGCCGATCTGGTGAATTGGGGCCAACTGTTGCTAGGTCTTGCCCTAAAGCGCATGGCTGATTCTGATTGGGAAGGCGCGATCGCTGCGGCCCAGGGGGTGCCGTTTAGCGTTTCACCCCCACCCGCAGCTCAAGATTTGATTTGGTTTACCCGTGCCCGTTTTTTAGCAACGGATAAAATTCCCAGTGTGTCCGTCCATCAACAGCTCTGGCGGCTGTGGCTGGTTCTGTTGCACACTCGTCAGATTCAGGCTGACAGCCCGTTTTATCGCCAGGGGCAAGCACTCCTCCCCCTATTGGAAAAACAGATACAGGATCTGACTCAGCTTCAGGCAGCCAGTTCTGCTGCTAATCTAGGGCAGATTCCCGCACTTCAACTGGCGATTCAGATGGCCCGAACTATTCAGCCAGATCGGCCCCAACGGCTCCTCGCCCAAACCTTGATTGTGCGCTGGCAGAAGAATATCCAGCGCATACAGGATCGCCCAACGCTGACCCAGGCGCAACACTTGGCCGACCCTGGAAAGCTCCCAGACCTGAAAGCCGCGATCGCTCAAGCAAAGCTGATTGCCCCCGGACGACCGTTGCAGCCAAATGCCCAGAAAGCGATTCAACAATGGACCGGAGAAATCCAGGCAATCGAAGATCGGCCGTTGCTGGATCAGGCCAAGAGCCTGGCAAAACAAAGGAAACTCAAGGCAGCGATCCAGACAGCCAGCAAAATTCGCCCCGATCGCTCCCTTTACAAAGAATCCCAGGCGTCAATCCAGGGCTGGATTGAGCAAATTCAAATTACCGAGGATCGGCCCACGCTTAGCAGGGCAAAAACATTGGCAGATCGGGGCAATTTTTCCGCTGCAATTGATATGGCCGCTCAGATTAGTTCTGATCGTGTGCTTTATAAAGAAGCGCAGGCAGCGATCGCCAGTTGGGCTGCTCAACAGGAAACGAGCCGCCGTCGATTCCGCCGATTCTCTCCCCGCTATGGGCGCTACGAGTCCTCCGGACCTCCTTTTGGTGCGCCCCCACGCTCTCCGTTCTAAAGTGCCACCGCTACTATTTTTAGATGGGGGATTGAAGATGGGAGTGAAGATGGGGGATTGAAGATTGAAGGCTGTGAAGATCCAACCTGGCTTCCACCCAGATTCAAGCTTAGGGTGCATTGGGCTTGACTGATTTCCCTGGATTCTCGTTACATTGGCCTCAAACTCATTACCCCAGACCCTTTCGGGGGGTGTGGGGGAGTTAGGACCCCACGAGGCGGGGGATAATGTATTTTTTGTGACGCTGGGCCACAGAAAATGCATTGGCAGGGGGGAAGTCCCCCGGTAGAGGATTGGGGTTAACCCGAGATATGTATATACGGTAGCCTGGTAAGGGGAGGTGTCGCGCCAATTCCCCTAGGAGATGTCATCCGGTGCCGTGATACTGAATCCGATAAATTCGTCCATGGGCTTCTTCTGTAACGAGTAAGCTACCATCTGGTAAAACCAGTAGCCCTACCGGTCTACCCCAGGTATCGGGACCCGCTGGATTGGTCAAAAATCCGGTCAGAAAGTCTTCGTAAAAGCCCTGGGGGCGTCCATTGGCGTCAAACGGCACAAATACCACTTTATATCCCGTTCCTTGATTGCGATTCCAGGAACCCCGAAAGGCGACAAACGCCCCATTCCCGTACTTTTCGGGAAAGGTTTTGCCGTCGTAAAACTGTAGTCCTAAGGCGGCGGAGTGGGCTTGAAACAAAACATCGGGGGTGCGGGTCTGGGCAACCAGGTCGGCACGGCTGCTGCGTCCGTTTTGAAGCTGGTTGGGATCGGGGCGATCGGGACTCAAGTAGGCATAGGGCCAGCCATAAAACTCTCCTGACGTCAGTCGCGTCAGATAGTCTGGCACCAGATCATCGCCCAGCCCATCCCGCTCATTGACCGTGGTGTAAAGCTCCCCCGTGGTTGGGTGAAAGTCTAACCCAACGGGATTTCGCAGGCCGGAGGCAAAGGTCTGCCGATCGGAACCATCCAGATTCATCACCTGCACGGAGGCGCGGGGTAGAGGTTCTTCGTTAACGTTGGAGCGGGACCCGATCGAAACATAAAGCTTTTTGTGATCGGGGGAAACCACCACATTGCGAGTCCAGTGCTGCCGATAACCGCCACCGGGTAGCTCAGTAATCTTTTTCGCTAAACCGGTGATTTGCTCCTGTCCGTTAGTGTAGGGAAAGCGTAGAACCTCGGCTGTGTTGCCCAGGAAAAAGCTATCCTCCGCAAATGCCATGCCAAAGGGAATGTTTAAGCCATTGTTTGCTTGAGCAAAGGTCTTTTTAACTTCGGCAACCCCATCACGATTGCCATCTCGAAGCAGTTGAATCCGGTTCTGGCGAGTTTCAGTCACCAAAACATCCCCGGTCGGGGTCAATGCCAACCAGCGGGGATTGTCCAATCCGTCTGCGAAGAGATTGACGGTAAAACCGGCAGGCACCTGTAAGACAGGATTTTGAGGAACTGAAACCAGATTGGGGGGCTTCGTCGCACTATTGCTGGCAAAGGGCTGCGGCAAGCTGGCAACGGTAATCCGGATGGGGACAGGCGACAGGGGTTCCGTGCGAATTAGCTGAGATGCTGGAAGCTGCGCCGGCCTGGTCTGGGATAGCTCAACCGCTTCCGGCGATCGGGGCGCGACACTGGGGGAAGCGGTCGATTGCTGAGTCTGAAACAGGTTACCTGATTGGCATGAAATCAGGGTAACTGCTAGTAAAGTCGAGAGAAGAAAGTAGCGATCCATGGCAAGTTGTTCAGAACTTCCTACCACGTTAGCGAAGAATAAAAACGTTCCCGTAAGCAATAGGGAAGATATGCCAGGCAAAAAGCAGGAAACAGCCTGCCTTTTGCCCGCTGCCCTCTGGCTTGCCCTTTGGTTTACCCTCTGGCTTGCCCTCTGGCTTAACGAGTAGTTCCCTGGTTGAGAATTTGCTGGGTTGCAGGCCCGGGCGTATAGTTATAGCCAAAGGCGCTGCGATCGGAGTCATCCAGAATGCGGGGGGTCAATAGGACAATCACTTCTCGTCGTTCGTGATCCCGCTCAGTCCGCCGGAAAAGCGCACCCAGGATCGGAATATCACCCAGGATCGGAACTTTGATCACCGTATTCCGGTCCTGATCCTGAATAATCCCTGAAACAATTAGGGTTTGACCATCCCTCAGACGAATCTGCCCCGACTCCAACCGTCGTTCTGACAGCAAGGTAATGGCATTCGCCCCTGTATTGGGCAGGTTAATTGAGACAGAGCTTTCCGGCGCACTAATTGAAGGGGCTACGGACAATCCCACAAACCCGTTATCATCGATCCGATCAACCTTCACACCCAGAATCAAACCTGCGCGTGCTTTTTCAACCGTAATCGTGCTGGTGGCTAAGGCTCCTCCAGTCGCAGCCGTCGTTGTTTGGGTGATATTGGTCACCACTTCCTGGGTCAAGTTGACGGTGGCTGTCTGCCCTTCTTGAACAACCAGACTGGGATCGGTCAAAACCTTGGCATTGCCGTTTGTCACAGCCGCCTGCAACTGGAGGAAGAAGCCTCTCGCAAAACCAGCCAGACCTTGACCATTGAAAATATTGCTCGCTGCCACCCCTAAAGTGCTGCCCTGGGAAGGCGTTAGGGGGGCTGAGGGAGAAGGGAAATTATCGGCAGGCGTTCTGCTGCCAAAGTTGAGCAGGGCAACTCCACCGGAGTTAATCACCTGAGTGTTATTAACGCCAAAGGAGAAGCTGGTGCCAATCCGATCGAGGGCGACCAGGTTGACATCAATCACCCGGACGTTGACCACCACCTGACGGCGGCGAACATCAAGCTGCGTTAGTTGGGCGATCGCCAGACCTACTTGCTTGGGAGTGCCCACCAGCGTAATTTGGTTCGTCCGTTCATCCCCTGAAACTTGCAACCCTCTCAAAATCGGGACAGAGTCCTTATAATCCACCCGTTGATTTTCAATTCGGCTTTCTGTAGTGGTCTGGGATTGGGTGATGGCAGTTCCACTACCGCCCGCTAACTGGGCAACGGGCACCGCATTCACGCTGGTAATTAACCGCTCACGGCTGACAGCACTTTCTGCCCCCAGGGTGACCAGGAAGTTGAGGGCGTTAGTGATAGGCACCTGATTCAGCCGCAGGGAGCGGACAACTACCCCACGGGCGGAATTAGGAAGTTTGGGTCCGACAAAAACTGTGCGCCCAACCCGGTTGGCTTCCAGCCCACTCACCCGCAGCACGTAGTTAAAAACATCCTGCACCGCTTCATTTTCAATGTCCAAAGTAATCTTTGGCCCTTCTGAGACAGCCCCGGCCTGGGTAGGCGTGGGGGCTGGCTGACCGGAGGCACTCTGCAATGCATTATCGCCGGTATAGGCCAGGTTAAGTCCGGCGGCACGGGCTAAAAGGGCTAACACTTCACGAGCCGGAGCATCTCTTAAGACCAGTCGGGGAACCCGTTCGGCGGTGCCCAAATCAATGGAATCGGGGGTTGCATCAGCCTGGGCCGCAGAAATATCACCAACTGGCGGTGGCACTGCCCGTGGTAGTGCCAAAGGCTGGTTTGAGCCCGGTCCCTGAATGGTTACATCCGGGTTAGGGATGAGGGGCGCACCTGGACTTGCGGGTAAAGGACTGGGTGGCACCGATCGCTGGAGCGGAGGAGCCGCCTGAGCCTGGGTCAAGGGGCGGGGATTGGGTAAGCTGGGTAGGGGTAAGGGGGCGGAACGGGGGGTGGAAACCGTGGTTCGTGGCAGCATTGACGGAACAGGGGTGGCTGCCGATTTTGTGCCTGCGGCATTGAGGCTCAGGATTAAACCACCCTGGCTGGGACGGACGACCTGCCCGACGGGAGAATGGGTTTTGCCCACCACCGTCACCCGGACACTATTGGCATCGAGGGGGGCAACGGTTACCTGGGAGATGCCGGGTGCCGGATTGTCCTTTTGAAACCGATCGCCTTTTGGCAGGCGCAGTTGGGTACTGGTGATATCGGCGGTCCAGCTATTGTTCCGATTAACGGCAAAGACTTGAGGACGATCGCCTGGTTTAGTTTTCAAAACGACATCCACCCCGGTTGCCGTCGAGTTTAGTTGAACAGCCGTCACCTGGACGGGTGCAGCGAAGGCGGGTTGGATCGCCATCATTGCGGCTGCCCCACCAAGCATGATTCGATTGAATCCCTGAGACTGTTTCACGGTTCCTTCCTCACTCAAAAATGATTGTCTAAAATAGAGCAGGTATGACGGTTGCAAACGGACGATTGCCAGCCCCTACTTCTTGGGTGGCTGGGCAGTTGGATTAGCTTGTGGATTAGTTTGGGCGGTATCTTCGGGGCTCAGGGGTAGTAATGCTTCCAATTGGAACGTGGTAGTAATTTTTGGCTCCGCCTGACAGTTGTTCAAAAACCGAACCGTATTATTCCCTTGAATTTCGTATAGCCGACTGGAAGCAACTTTTCCTGGCGTCCCGTCTCCTACAAGAAACTCCAGATTCTTAAACACCAACAGCGGTTGCAGGCGCTCGACACTCCGGAGAATCGCCTGGGTTTGGGCGAAGTTGCCCTCAAAAGAAACTGCGATGACCTGACGTTTGAGCTTGTTGTTAACCAGGGAACCGTAGGTGTTATCAGTAATAACCCCAGACAATTTGGGATCGGGGGTAAACTTTGTCATTTGAGACTTGACCACCAGATCGCCCACGGCCTTCTCAACCGCCTCCACATTCTCTCTCACCCAGGCAGGGCAGGCTGCCAGCTTATCTTGTCTGGCTTTTGCCAACCCCGCATTGCGGGCATCAATCTGGCGATTAATATCTAGCAGCAGGGTATTTAGATTGGGTTCCGTGGCAAACAGCGAAAGAACATCTTCGCGCTGTTTTTTAGCGGTTTCTAAATCTGTTTTGGCATTCTGAATTTGTTTGGCGATCTCCTGTTGTTGCTGCACTTGAGATTCCTTATCTCTGACTTTAGCTTCCAAATCCTGATTTTTTTGCCACTCAGGTTGCACCAGATTCAGCAGAATCAAGGCGGCTCCGCCTAACCCCACCAGCGCAAGAAGAATGCCACTCAGGGTTGGAGTCAGGGGGATACCAAAAATGACTGGATAGTCAGGTCCAACATCAAAGTTGGAGTCATTAGGAACAAAATCTCCACCTGCGGTCATTTCTGAATTACCCCCTTGCGCTGTAGTTCTTCGATCCGCGTCACCAGTCCTACAGCCGTTTTCTTCTCCAGTTCCTGCAGCAGGTCCGAAGCGGGCACATCGTTAAAAGTGGTTTCGATCGTAAATGCGACCAACTTCGGCAACTTCGGCAACTTAGAGATATCAACGGAAGAAGACCCTGCTCCAGACGATTGCAAGTTGAGATTGGAAAAGGCTGGCGCTTCCTTGGGCAGTTCCGAGGAAACGAGCTTTGTTTCCTTCGGATTCAGGAAATCTGATTTTTGCAAAACCAGCAGAAAATCATTCACATCACTGAATGTGGTAGCCACCCCTGAAATTTCGATCGTCGATTTCACAGGAGGAACCGTTGTGTTTGGACTGGGCGCTGGCTGCGGTTGACCGGGCGGGGGGGGAATCTGCTTGACCCTGAGGATTTGGACGCCTGGCGGAATCCGATCGCGGAAATCCTGCATCACAGCAGACCAGGGTTTAATCGTATTAAACACACTGGCCAGGGCTGTGGTTTCATCCTTGACCTGCTTAGTCTCAGCCTTAACGCTGTCGATCTGTTTCTTTTGCGATTGCAGTTCACCCAACTGATTATCCAGTGCCGCCTGCCGCTGTTCCAGATCCGCGTTTCTAGACTGGAGGAACCAGAACAACACGCCAGGAATCGCTAGTAAAGCGATGAGCGCCACCAGTCCCAAAATCAATGGCTGACGACTATCGGAAGGAGCCGCCCTGACTCTAGTTCGCGCCCCAGCATCCGGTTTGTATTCCGGTCGGTCATTGAGAAAATTGACATCTAAGCTGTACATGTCACATCGCCTCCCGCAATCCTAAACCCAGCACAACTCCCAAGCCTGCACGTTGAGCTTGGGGAATATCCTGACTCACTTCTAGTCCCAGAGCCGTAATTGGATCAATCTGGCTACTGGGTAAACTCAAACGTTGTGTAAAAAACTCATCAAGCTGTCCGATCGCACCCCCTGGACCTGCCAACAGCAGTTGTGCCACTTCCAGGTTGTCTCCCTGATTTAAATAGAAATCGATGGAACGGCGTAGCTCATCTGCCAGTTCTCCAATAATTCGGAGCATGGCCGCTGCCCCCGGATTGCTACCGCCCATCTTGCCCGGTCCGCCAATGGTCGTATCTGCCGGACTGACTGGAATTGTCATACTCTGAAGCAGTTCCGTGCTGCGTGACGGTGGCAAGTTCATCGCCCGTGACAGCGCACTCTGGATTTGATAAGTCCCAATCGGAACCGTTCGAGAAAATTGGGGGACTCCATCCACCGCGATCGAAATCTCCGTACTTTCAAACTCAATATCAACGAGTGCCACCGCTTCCTGGGGCGAAAACTGGCGTAACTGTTCTCGAATTGTCCGAATTAGGGCAAAACTACTGATTTCTAAAACGTCAATTTGCAATCCTGCCTGCTGGAAGGTTCGAATGTAAGCATCCGTGATTTCCTTGCGTGTTGCTACTAGGAGAACCTGGAATTTTTCAATGCCATCCTCATCCACAAATAGCCCCAGTTTTTGATAGTCAACATCTGCCTCTTCCCGGGGAAAGGGGAGATACAGACCTGCTTCCTGGTTTAACACCATCTCTCGCAGTTCTTGATCATTCAATTCTGCTGGAATCGGGATAATCCGGGTGACGGTATCCCGACCTCCCGTCACAGCAGTTGCCACTCGCTTTGCTTTAATTTTGTTTTCTGCAAGTAGGGACTGAATTAGTTCAGCCATCCCCGCAGCATCC
>JBAUTA010001580.1:0-8236 GCA_049581985.1 Kovacikia sp. | reverse complement strand
CAGCCATTCATCGGGCCTTAGATCTGGGCATTAACTGGATTGACACAGCGGCTATTTACGGCCTGGGGCATTCCGAAGAAGTTGTTGCCCAGGCCCTGAAAAATCGCACCGATCGTCCCTATATCTTTACCAAGTGTTCCCTCATTTGGGATGCAAAGGGAAAGATGGGACACAGCTTAAAGGCAGATTCAGTTCGCCGGGAAGTGGAAGATAGTCTGCGCCGGTTAAATATTGAAACGATTGACCTGTATCAGATCCACTGGCCTAATCCAGATGAGGACGTGGAAGAAGGGTGGACAACCTTGAGTAAACTCCAAGCGGAAGGTAAAGTTCGCCATATTGGGGTTTCAAACTTTAATGTTTCCCAGATCAAACGGGCAGAGACAATCGCCCCGATTACCTCCTTACAACCCCCCTATTCTCTGATTAAACGTGAAGTAGAGGCCGAGATTTTGCCCTACTGTCAGGCGCACAACATTGGTGTGATTGTCTATGCACCCATGCAGTCGGGACTCCTGACCGGAGCCATGACGCCAGAACGGGCTGCAAATTTGCCAGACAGCGATTGGCGGAAACGCAACAGCGAATTTCAGGAGCCGCGGCTGTCCCGTAACCTGAAGCTGGTTGAGGTGCTTAAGTCCATTGGGCAAGCGCACGGACGTTCTCCCGGTGAAGTTGCGATCGCCTGGACTCTGCGCCATCCTGCAGTGACCGCAGCGATCGTCGGTGGACGGAATGCCAAACAGGTTGAAGGGACCATCGGTGCGGCTGAGTTTCGTCTTAGTGCAGAAGAGATTGGCGTGATTGATGCTTTTTTGCGGGAACATCCTTAGTTTATTAAGAGGAAAAATGGATCTTAAACTAACTGGCAAGGTTGCATTGGTCAGTGGCTCAACGGCTGGAATTGGGCTTGCGATCGCGATCGCTCTGGCCCAGGAAGGCGCAACTGTGATTGTTAACGGACGCACCCAGAAACGGTTGGACGCAGCACTTTCCCAAATCAAACAAACGGTTGCCGATGCCAAACTCCAGGGGCTTGCAGCAGATTTGGGCACTCAGGCAGGTGCCGATACGCTGTTTCAGCAGTTTCCCAACCTCGATATTTTGATTAATAATTTAGGCATCTATGGTGCCAAAGCCTTTGAAGAGATCTCTGATGAAGAATGGCGGAAGATTATTGAAGTGAACCTGATGAGTGGTGTCCGGCTCTCCCGCCACTACCTGCCCCTGATGCTGGAAAAAGATTGGGGACGTATTATCTTCATTTCAAGTGAATCCGCATTGAATATTCCTGCCGAGATGATTCATTACGGGGTCACTAAAACTGCCCAGATCTCCCTTGCCCGTGGCCTGTCGGAGCTGACAGTGGGTAGCAATGTCACAGTGAACTCCATCCTGCCGGGGCCGACCCGATCGGAGGGCGTCGAAGAGTTCATTCAAGGACTGGCAAAGGAGCAACAGATTTCCCCCGATCAGGTCGAAAAGGAGTTTTTTGAGAAAACCCGCCCTTCCTCTCTGATTCAACGGTTTGCAACTACTGCTGAAGTTGCCGCCCTGGTTACGTTTGTTGCCAGTCCCTTATCGTCCGCTACCAATGGCGCAGCTTTGCGGGTGGAGGGCGGTTTGGTGCGATCGATTGTTTAGGGGGTGGTCAATATCTGATTTGGCGACATTTGATTTGGGGACATTTGATTTGGCGACATTTGATTTGGCGACCCTTCCTACAGTTTGACTTAATAGCAATTTGGAGTCGGATGAAATAAGTTCGATCGCATAGGAACAAGCTCCCTATCCCATTTGCACATCCACCTAACTTCACTGTGGAGAAAAACAATGACTCAACGGGTAAAAGAAATTTTGAGTTGGTATGGCAGTGATAATCCTGGAACGTTGACCAACCTGGCGCGCCTGCTCAACCACGGCAAGTTAGGGGGCACCGGAAAACTAGTGATTCTGCCTGTCGATCAAGGGTTTGAGCACGGTCCTGCCCGCAGCTTTGCCCCTAACCCCCCTGCCTACGATCCGCGTTACCACTTTGAACTGGCAATTAAAGCGGGATGCAATGCCTATGCTGCTCCCCTGGGGTTTTTAGAAGCGGGAGCACGGGAGTTTGCGGGTCAGATTCCCTTAATTCTCAAAGTTAATGATCATGATGTTTTGCTAGACGAAGCAGATCCCAGTCAAGCCCTGACGGGTAGTGTGCAGGATGCTCTGCGGCTGGGCTGTGTTGCGATCGGGTTTACCATTTACCCTGGCTCATCCCATCGGTTTGAAATGTATCAGCAAATCCGAGCCTATGCCGAAGAAGCTAAACGCAATGGCTTAGCGGTGGTTATCTGGTCCTATCCTCGGGGGGCGGGGTTGAGTAAAGCGGGAGAGACTGCCATTGACGTGACTGGCTACGCGGCCCATATTGCGGCTCAACTGGGTGCTCACATCATCAAAGTGAAGTTGCCCGGTGATCACATTGAGCAGGACGCTGCCCGCAAGGTATACGAGAAAACCCACGTTCCTATCAGCACCTTGACCGAGCGTGTCAGCCATATCGTCCAGTGTGCGTTTAGCGGACGTCGGATTGTGATCTTTTCAGGGGGACCTGCTGAAAGTGATGAAACCTTTTTTGAGGGCATTCGCGCGATCGAAGCAGGGGGTGGCTTCGGTTCTATCATCGGACGCAACTCTTTTCAACGCTCCCAGGCCGATGCTTTAACTTTCCTCAACACTGTGATGGAAATTTATAGTGGTCAAACCGTTCCACCCCGTACCCCGGTTCCCGCCTAGTCCAACAAACATCAAGGTTTGCCAGGGGTTTGGGGGTTCCACCCCTTCTTGGGGGCGAAGTCCCCAAACCCCCAGGTTGCAATAGATCAACCACGCCACCCTTTCCCCTTAAGCAGGCCTCGTCAAGACTGGGCCGAATGCATCCTATAGCCCTTTTCAAGGGGGTGAGGTACTTTACCCAAGTGCAAACCGCTATAACGGGAGTTTTGGCGCAGATGCGGGCGGGATTAGAAGGGCGATCGCTCCTCCAGTTACCCTAAAGGCGATCGCGCTTGCTCCAAGTCTTTCCATTGAACAAATCCAGCAGCAGGCAGTGGCACAAGCCTGTTCGACAGAACATATTACTTCTCAGAACTCAGCATGATCAGTGCGATCGCCCCTGTTCCCGTGGGTTGAGTTGAAGGATGAATAAGTGAACCCCTTGTATCCATACAGCCACTCCTCAAACACTGCCTGCTCTGCCTGTGCTTGCTCTGCAACCCCGCGTAAAAAGGTTTCACTATCAGCATCATAGGAGCGGCTACCCTGGAATGCACTACGCGCTTGAATCACCTGGGTGCGAGGGATACGGCTGTTTTCATAGCAGGCAAATGCGGCTGCAAAGGTGGGCTGCTGCGCGAGAAACTGCGAAAGTTCCCAGGCATCCTCAAAGGCGGTGTTGGCTCCCTGCCCCAAGGATGGCACCATGGGGTGGGCAGCATCACCTAAAAGCGTTACTCTGCCTTTGCTCCAGCTTTGTAAGGGGGGGCGATCCCAGATTGGACGCTCCACGATCGCCCCATCCCCGGTGGCATGGATAATTTCCTGCACGGGGTCTCCCCAGCCTGCAAACATTTCCAGTACAGTAGATTTGACTTCCCCCGCGCTCCTGGGGCTAATTTCCTGATCCACTAACGCTCCCGCACTCCAAAAAACCTGTCCACCCCCCACATCAATCAGGGTAAAAATCCTGCCATCCATTCCTGTCATGATTGTGACCTCATCCGCAGGCAACAACCGATGGCGATACTCAATCACCGCCCGCCAGGATAGGCGTCCTGCATAGCGAGGGGACCCATCCCCGACCAGAATTTGCCGGACGGTGGAATGAATTCCATCTGCTCCAATGAGCAAATCTGCCTCTGCTGCTGCCCCATTGCTGAAGTGGATCTTGACTCCGCTGTCAGTTTGCTCAAAGTCGGTGCAGCGATGATTCAGGTGAATCAGGTCAGCGGGCAAAATAGATGCCAACGTTTCCTGCAAAAGTGACCACCGGATATTCACCATTGGTTGTCCGTATTGCTCCTTGAGGGTTAATGGGTTTTGGGCAATCAACTCTCCAGTGCTTTTCCTCAAATTTACCTGACGGGCCTGACTCCCTTTATTTTTCAGGGATGCAGCTAAGGTGGGCGAGATTGCATCCAGGGTGTTTAATCCATTGGGAAAAAGGGATAACCCGGCACCACTGGGCTGGAGTTCCCGTGCTTTTTCATAAACCTGGATGTCTATGCCTTGATTGCGGAGAGCGATCGCGGTAGCCAATCCTCCCAATCCAGCCCCAATGACAGCAACTTTCATAACCCTATCGCTAAACAACCTGATCCGTTGGATTGAGCATTTGATGTAAACAAAATGTCAATATTCGCAGGCTTTTAATGTTAGCGCTGACTGTTAAGAACTCAAGCGCCATTGCAATTAATATTGATTTAAGCAATCAGTAATTGATGTCATTAATGATTAAGCAGGGATAGGTGGGAATATTGCCCCCAGGCAGGGAATTCTACCCCCCCATCCCCAAAACCCTCTTTAGTGGAATGGCACTCAGCTACTGACTTGCATTCTCCGCTTCCGCTCCCCACTTTCTTTCATTTTTTTGAGAGTTTCCAAACAGTTTGGGGAAAGACTAAGGTAGCAACCTTCGTTTGTGGAGCAGACCATGACGGCAATGAATACGCCAGGGCTAATGATTGTCATAGACCCCGGTACATCTCTGATCAAAGCTATCTACACAGGGCGAAGTGGGAAACCAGAACCGCTCGCTTTGCCCCCAGAATTAGTCCGAAGCGTAACTCCGGCTCAGGCTGACGCCCAACTTGCTGAGTATGAAGATGATCCCTTGAGGTCTGCCTTTGTTGAAGTTAACGGTATCCTCTACGCCACCGGAGACTTTGCGCTAGATTTGGCGGGTAGGCAGTACCACGAGCTATCGAAATGGAATGACCTTACCCCCCGGCTGTTGACAATTGTGGGTCTGGTCTGTCATGAATTAGGGTTTACGCAAGGGTGTAACGCCACGATCGGACTGCTGTTGCCCCGGGACGAACTCAACCCACCCGAGCGCGATGCCAAACTGAGCGCGATTCAGCAGGCAGCAAGAAATTTTAAATTCCGGGGAATCCCTTTGAGCTGCGAACTGCACTTCCGCATTGTTGCCGAAGGTTCGGGATTATTTGCGCCCCATGCGGCAAACCTGCAAGCCCAAGGACTGAACCCTGCCCGTCTGGATATTCCCGTGGTGATGGGGGGGGAACGCAATACCTCATTACTCACCTATCGGGCGGGTAAAATTAATCCAGCCTATTCCGCTTCTGATGGCGATGGGTTCTATAAATTTGCCCTCCAACTCAAGAAAACCGTTGGTGGTAATATTACCCTGCCAGAACTGATCAAAGCGGTTGCTCACAAGCGCGATCGGGTGCGCACGGTTGGCAATGAAGTGATCAACTTAGCTCCCCATCTGCCGAAGATGTTAGAAGCCTATGCCGGTTCTGTTACCAGCTATCTGCAAGCTAAACTGCCGCCCGGAGATATCCATGTTGTCTGCGGAGGGGGTGGGTTAAGCCTGATCTGGAACCAGCTCGAACAGTGGTTTAGAGAAGCCGAAATTCCAGCCGTCTATGTGGGCAAACACCTGACCAACGAATTGAACCAGATTTTCAGTAACCGCCCTGATTTTGACCCAACTGCCAGCCCTGAACAGATCCTCCGGTTTGCCGATGCCCTGGGTCTTTACAAAGCGATGTTGGGACGAATCCAACGGGAACAACAGCAGTTAGAACAAATCAGCATGGAAACTGGCATGGTGCTAGTCACTGCCCGCAAGGGAAATTGAAACTTGGAAACGCTAACTTCTGACTTCTGACTCCTGGCTTCGCAAGCCTGATTTTTCATGGTTCATTCCATACTCTGTCCGGAATTGCTCTACAACCCGATCGAGTCCGACTGCACGGGAGGCTTTGAACAGCAGGCGATCGCCAGGTTTTACCAATTGCTTTAAGCGGGCCACAACCTCGGTATGGTTGGAAAATCGTTCTGCTTTGAGGGGGCGGGCACCTGCTGTTAGGGCTGCGGCTGCGGCCTCGTCTGCCAGAATGAGCAGGCCATCCAGGTTCAGTTGTTGCACCAGGGAACCGACCTTTTGGTGGAATTCGGGCGATCGTGCTCCCAGCTCCTTCATCGTCCCTAAAACCGCAATGCGACGTTTTCCCGGAGTCTCCGCTAGGAGGTGCAGGGATGCCAACATGGATTCCAATCCCGCATTGTAGGTTTCATCCAGAAGCACCACATCCCCTGGTAGTTCGTGCCGTTGTGCTCGTCCGGCGGGCAAATCAACCCTTAGCCCATTGGTCAGTAGTGACCAGTCAATCCCTACAGCTTTTGCAACTGCCAGCGCTGCCAAATAATTGAGGGCATTGTGCCGACCGGATAGGGGCAAGGGAAAGGGGTGCCCTTCAACCAGTAAAGTCTCTGAATTGATTAACTGTCCCTGCATATCCCCCCCTTCCAGTCCATAGGTGAGGGTTTTTCCCTGCCAGACGGTTGCGGCTGTTTGTAGCAGCAGCGGGTTGTCATGATTAAGAATTGCCAGACCCGATGACGGCATTTCTGCTAAAAGTTCACATTTGGCCTGGGCGATCGCAGCTTCCGACCCCAAACGCCCGATATGGGCTGTTCCAACATTGGTAATAACGGCAATATCGGGGCGGGCTATCTGGGTTAGCAGGGCAATTTCTCCGGGACCCCGCATTCCCATTTCAAGCACGGCATAACGATGCTCTGGTTCCAGTTCCAGTAAGGTTTTGGGAACCCCAATTTCGTTGTTATGGTTAGCCTGGCTTTTGAGGAGGTAGGGGGTGGCCTGGGGGGAGCGGGATAAAACGGCGGCGATCAGTTCTTTAGTCGTTGTTTTGCCAACCGAGCCTGTGACGGCAATGATGGGAGTGCTAAATTGGTTGCGCCACCAGTGGGCGATCGATTGGTATGCCTGGAGCGTGTCGGGAACTTGCAGTAAGGGAAATTGGGGAATTGGGGCCTCGACGGGATCGGAAGCCGACTGGGCACTCGCCGACTTCAGCCCAACGGGTTTGGATTTTAGGGGGTGATCCCCTGATCCAAAATCGGAAATTGGAAATTGAAAGTCAACGATCGCTGCGATCGCCCCCTTTTCTAAAGCAATACTGACAAACGCATGACCATCAAAATGTTCACCCCGCAGGGCCAGAAAAACCTCTCCAGGCTTTAGCGTTCGGGTATCGGTTGTGATTCCTGTGGCCAGCGTTGTCGCCAGCGTCTCAGGGAGGTTAAGGGAAGTTGCACCCAGAATTTCGCTCAGTTGAGCCAAAGTAACGTGGCAGGACATACTGCTAAAAGCCAGTGAACGAGAATAGCTGCTATTGAAGCGGAGTTAGACGCTCTTGGCAAGGGAGGAGGGTTCGATCTCCTGCCAACTAAGGAAGGCGGCCCCATGAATTGTAAGCAGGGGGTTGGAGGCTGCGCCCCCTGCACTCCCATCGGCATCTTCAGTTTAATGATGCTCAGGTCTTTGCCACCGATGGACTCAGCCACCGCTGTGTTGCTTGGGGAGAAGCGAGTCGCACAACTTTAAGATGGGCATATTCCGGTTGCTGGAAGAGAAGTGGGTAATTTCTCTGGTGTTTCCAATGGGTACGGAACACCCAGAGCACGATCGAATTCTGACTGAATGTTTCCCGTAAGCCTTCACGATTGCCATTCCACAATTTTTGACGGGTGGCTACTCGCCAGAGGGTGCGCTTCAAAATCCGCTGCAAAACGACTGGGAAGGAATAATCTAACCAGACCAGCGTGTCTGCCCGACTCCAAACCAGGTTTCGCACTTTGCTATAGTTGCCATCAACGACCCAGCGATCTTCCTTCAACGCTTCTTTGACCCGCGATTGAAAGACCTCCGTTGGGGCTTCTAGCCAATTGGGTTCCCAGTGCAATGCATCTAGTTCGATGTGGGGGAGGTCCAATTGCTGAGAGATTTGGCGGGCTAGTGTCGTTTTGCCCGATCCGCTGGTGCCCACGATCGCAATCCGTTGACTTTGATTTAGTCTAATTTCAGACAGGCTCATTGACTTCGCTTTCTGGCAATATAATACCCAATTTACAGCGGTTCTCAGGTTGGTAAGCCACAAGTGTAATGCTGAGCAGTGGCTTAATCCGACAGATCATG
>JBAUTA010001579.1:0-2288 GCA_049581985.1 Kovacikia sp. | reverse complement strand
ATGAGATATCTATCCTATGAGAATGACAGGATTGCTCTGCTCTAGTGCTCTAACAGTTGCTTTAACTTTAGAACTTATTGCTTACTCTGACATCGCCCATGCCCAAACGGCTGCTGTCCAGCCAGTTGAAAATCAGGCAGCTGTTTCCTTGAAGCCGGGCGATCGCATTCGCATAACGGTCATTGGGTTTCAAGAGTTGTCAGGCGAACAAATGGTTTTGTCGGATGGCGCGATTGAGTTGCCTTTGGCAGGACGTATAGGTGTTGGCAAGCTAACGCCTAACCAGGCAGTAGCAAGGATTACGGAGGCTTTGCTACCTTACATTCGTCGCCCCCAGGTGGGACTTTCAGTTGTTAGTATCAGCCCTATCCGAATTAATGTTGCGGGTGAAGTTATGCGTCCAGGTCCGCGTTTGTTGACGCCGCCTAGCCCAATAAACTTCGCGGATAATAATACTAATTCTGGAAATCTGCGGGACAGTAACACGATCAGGCTTAGTGATGCTTTGGTCCTGGCAGGGGGGATCAAACCCAATGCAGATATTCGCAATATTATTGTTCGTCGCGTACCTGACTCCACTCCTGCTGACAAGTCAAAACGTCCTATAACCGAGATCAAAGTCGATCTTTGGCAAGCAGTTCAAAACGGGAACCTGGCGGCTGACTTACCTATTCTTGATGGCGATGAAATTGTGGTACCCACTGCTCAAATTAGCAGTGCTGATCAGCAGATTCTATTAGCATCAACAGTTGCTCCAACAAAAATTGTAGTGCAGGTCGGAGGGCAAGTTCAGCGGCCTGGGAGAGTTGAAATCGAGCCGACTGCTGGAGCGAGTGATGCCGTGGGTGCAGCAGGTGGACTTACGGATAAAGCAGATCGGGAAATTGAGTTGATTCGGATGACTCCAGAAGGACGCCTTGTGAAAAAGAAACTTGCTTTTGGAGATCCTTCCGGGCCTTTAATGAATGGAGATTTAATTGTTGTCAACAAATCTACAGGCAGCAAGATTACTGACCTCTTGAGCAGTGTTTTTGGGTCGGTCATTAGCCCCTTGATTTTTCTTTTGAAATAGTGCTGTTGAACCATGTTGTCTGAACGCCGCAGAAATCTCCTTTCTCATCCTGCTCTCTGGCTCGGTGTGGCAGGAGTATTAGCAGGTATTATTGCAGGGTTACTTGCGGGGGTTCAACCCCTTTATTTAGGTTTAATTATCGTTGCCGCAGGAATCCTGATTTACTTTTTTACAAATTTTGAATATGCAGTGCTAGGACTTCTGATCCTGCGAAGCTCGCTAGATATTTTCTCTGCGCAACAAATCCCTGCTGTGTTTGCAGTTGGAGTTGATCTGTTGACGTTACTATATCTGGCAGTTCAACTTTTTAGAAAGCGCACCATACACATCGATAAGTTTTTCTGGCTTTTCTCTGGTTGGATTATTTTGCAGAGTCTATGGGTCATCCTTCTACCCGTAGGAGGTTTAGGATTAGATGCTTCGTACCTACTAGATGCCATTCGTGAATGGGTGCGTTTGTTTTCCTTACTCATGGTTTACTTACTCGTCATGCAGCTTAGAGACCATATTACTCCGAACAGGGTAATTTCTCTCCTCTTCCTAGGGCTTGCTGTGCCAATTACCTGTGCGACATTGCAAGCGTTTTTGCCGCAATCCATTCTTCCTGTTCTATTGGCTCCCACGGCTGCAACTGACTCGCCTTTTATAGAAGCTTCCCGGATTAGCGGAACGCTTGGGCATTCTAATACGTTTGCAACATTCTTACTCCTCTTTATTAGTTTAGGTTGTTGGAAAATTAAGCAAGAGAGAAATCGGTTACCCTGGGTTTTACTGTTAGGAATACTTCTCTTTTTCTATGTAAGCACTAAGGCTCTATTCAGTCTTTTGATGATTGGTGTATTTGTTCTGGTTTTAATTTTACCAAGAGTAAACCCCATCAAGTTGCTGGGTGGTTTACTTTTAATTGGTGTAGTAGTTACCTTGTTTGCCAGTACTGAATTTGGGCAAACCCGCCTTGGTTCGATTGCCAATACACCATTACTTAATCCAGACATAGACATCTCTAGAGCAATTCTGTTATCTGCAGGAGATCAAAATAGTTTTAATTGGCGGATTGCCCAGTGGACTTATCTACTGGAGCAGTGGAAGCAATTTCCCATTTTTGGTTTTGGCTTGGGGACTAGTATCTTTGTCAGTACTAATAAGCTTCTACCACATAATGATTATGTTCGAGCTTTAGTCGAAGGAGGTCTAGTAGGTTTAGTCACTTTTATTG
>JBAUTA010001578.1:0-1807 GCA_049581985.1 Kovacikia sp. | reverse complement strand
GAAGAGTTTGGGGGTGGAGGGGGTGGAAACCCCCTGCCTGGGGGCGCAGCCCCCACTCCCCCTGCTTACAACTAATTAGAGCTACCTACTTAGTAGCAAGGGAACCGTTTCCCCCGTCTAGGGATTCGATGAATTCTGACTGAGCATCAGCAATAGGGAGTGCCCTGTTGGATCTTGGATTCGGTAAGCTGGATGGTTTAAGCCTGAAGCCTGTTCCATCTGGGTTGAATCCTGCGGGATATATTGAAGCCTGGTGTGAGGAACCTGATCGGTTACCTGATTCACAATCAGCTCAATTTGCACATAGGCCATATCATAGGGTTTCAAATCAAACTTAATTGGGCGACCAGGGGCGGGTTCAAGATAATCGAGGAGTTCAATCCCTACCCCCCCCTGATTCGGTCTTAAGGCCGTAATTCGGACTTTTGCATCCGGCAAGCCATCCATCCGTGCCTGGGTTTCTCGCCAGTTAAGGCTTCCACCCGCTACCTGCATTCCTAAAAGGTCCTGGTAGAATTGCAGGCTTTGTTCCGTATTCGTAACCGAAATCGCAGTGTGATCAATTCCCAGAAATAACCGGTCCCTTCCTTGATGCCATTTGGGCTGTCCCTTATCCGGTGGAAACCAGATCAGTTCTAAAGGATGGCGATCGGGATCTCGAAATTTAAATGCCTGGATATAAGCAGCTTCCTTATTTCCCCGTGGAATCGTTTGAGGGGCGGTAGAAATCGGCTCAATGGGAAAAGATTGAAGCTGCGCATAGGCCCGATCCATATCGCTAACCACGATCGCCAAATGCTGAAACCACCGATCATTGCTTTGGGAATCCTGGGGGATTGGTCTCCCTTTTTTATCAAGGTACTGCATTAATCGGATGGTTTCATCCCCTAGCTTTAAAGTGGCAATCCGAATTCTGAAATGGCCGAATTCCGCTGAAGGATGAGAACTTTCCTGGTCCACGAGGATCTCAGACCCGACTTCAAACCCAAGAGCGTTTGTGTAAAAAGTCGTCGATCGCTCGATATTGCTCACCGTTAGCCCGATCGCCTGGATTTTTTGCGCCTGAATAGTTTTAAGTGAGGGATCCATCGAATTTTGTTATTTGCTAGTACACGAGGGGAGAACTTCCCGTTTTGAGGCGAAGCCCCCTCAGGGTGCAAAATTAATGCTTTGCAACACTCGTTGGTATGGGTCACCTCTCATGGGTTGGCGATCACTGATGAATTTGGGAAGTTGATCAGTCATGCGTCACCATCCAAGATCCCGTACCTCCGCCGAACCTTTACCGGAAGAGAAGGGCATCCAGGGAAAATGCACCGGGTCCTAAAACCGCGATCGTCATTAACATTAAGCAGTACATAAACGCCTTCTCCCAACTGGGAGGCTCCCCCTTACCCTTAGGTCCCTCATATTGGCCGGTTGGAATCAAGTAGGGATCCCGGGCAACAAAAGGTAAACCCTGAGTAATTTCCAGAAAAGTTGCAAAGGCCATTGAGACAAAAATTGCGGCACTAGCTAAGGGAGTCAGTAACCCCAAAACCAAACCCACTCCCCCTGCTAACATTGACAGGGCAGAGAAAAAGCAGAGAACTACGGGCATTTTAAGAGAACTTGACCATTGCTGTAGATGAGTCATTTTGGGATAACCGTGTAGCAGAAATAACACGCCCGTTCCCACCCGTAATACCAGCAGCGTCATACCCCCAATTCCGCTTGGAAAACCAAGGTAAAGACTATTCAAGAGATCTAATCCTGACAAATCAGCACCATTCCAATTCGCTGTCAGGAGCACCGTAATCGCCAGGAC
>JBAUTA010001577.1:0-1587 GCA_049581985.1 Kovacikia sp. | reverse complement strand
TGAAGGAAGCGAAGGATCTGGTAGAAGCTGCACCGAAGCCAGTTAAAGAAGCGATCGCCAAGGCTGACGCTGAAGATGCTAAGAAGCAACTGGAAGAAGCTGGTGGTAAGGTTTCTATCAAGTAACGAGCGATTTCAGAGGAGGTTTTCCTGCTATTTAGTAACCTGGCAAAATCAGATATTACCAGGTTACTAAATAGCCATCCTGTTGGGATTGTGGGCAAGGATCCCACTAGAATCCTTGCCTACAAATTCTCTCAAACTCACAACTGATTCAGGACTGCCATAGCAGTTTTCAGTGTAGCCACCTCAAATTCCAGATACTGAAAAGCCCTCTAGACTTCGCAAAACAGAACTCCGGAGGGCTTTTTGTAGTGAGATTTTATCAGGTTTCCTATATTTTCCAAGGCAGCTCATTGTCTTGAAACCGTCTCCGCTTTTAGGTAAACGGATGCAGAAATTCTCACAGTTTCTACCTACAGCTTCTACAATAAGCTCCCTGCAGATGGGATCTAGATGATCCCTGGGTCAAGCAGGAATTAGGCAGCGCGCCGAGTAATCAATCCCCACAGGAAGATGGCAATGATTGCGCCCAGGATCGCTACCACAATACCGCCAATGCTAAAGGGGGCAGAGGTCGTAAGAACCAATCCACCACCGGACAAGAAACTAAACAAAGCTCCACCGATAAAGGCTCCCACGATACCCAAAATCATTGTGGCGAGGATGCCGCCACCTTGAGTACCGGGATAAATAGCTTTGGCGATCGCCCCTGCAATCAGACCTAAAATAATCCAAGCAATGAGGTTGCCCATAACTCAAATTCTCCTAAAAGTTTTGGTTGATATTTGCTTCGTGACTAAAGCCATCATCTAAGCAAAAGCTTAGATGAATTTAATGTATAATCTAACATAAAATCTTCGCAATAAATAAAAATTTAACTATTAGGTAATCTCTGAAAAGTTTCAACGGTTAAATAGTGGTTAAAGGGTTCCATTTTGGGTTATGGAAAGTGTTCTCCAGGAGAATACTTCTTACTTCTTAGCAACACTCCATCCATCATGGGCTTTTCGTGGAAACCTCGTATTCTCAATTAAGCACTGCTATACCCAGGAAAATTTATCCCGATCCTATTGGGATTGTGAGTAGGGATTCTACTGGAATCCCTACTCATCAAGCCTCTTAAACTTACAACTGATCCAGCACTGCTATATATGCTATATAACAGTGCTGGATCAGTTGTAAACAGGAATGTAAACAGAAAGAGATGGGAAAGACTTTCCCTGGAGAGAAAGGTTTTTGCATTCTAAATAGGATCGCCATATTACTTAATTATTATTAAGACTGGCAGGATTCTCAGGGGCACGGTAAAGTCAATACAAAGTCATCTTTCCCGCTTGTGCTGGGGAAGTTTTGGGGCACTCTCTGAATGCAATGCTGGGAGAACTGATTGGTGCGCGTTATCAAGTCATCAGCGTTTTAGGATCTGGGGGCTTTGGTCATACCTATATTGCTGAGGACACCCAGCGTCCTGGCAATCCTTGTTGTGTACTTAAACATCTCACCTTTGCTAGCCCTAACACAAGGG
>JBAUTA010001576.1:0-2414 GCA_049581985.1 Kovacikia sp. | reverse complement strand
TTGGTTCGATTTTATTTTTCCTAGAGTGACTTATGAGGGCTATAAAGATTAGAAGGTTTATTACAGGTAAGGGTTAAGAGAGGACAAGGGGATGTCGTTTCTGCGGCGACTGGACTTCATCATCAGTTTTCTGTTTTCATCTCAAACAGATCGCCAACGTATGTGGGAGCGGGTGTTTCCAACCCAGATTCCCAAGGCAGCAAATCTGGATTTCGCCTGGTTAGCGCGCATGACCTTGACTGGAGGAAGCATTATCAATGTTGCCTTAAATGCCGCGTTTGCGGCAGCAGAGAGTGAGGAGAAACAGATTACAATGCCCTTAGTGCTGGCCGCCGCCAGAAGCGAATTTCGCAAACTCGATCGACCTGTGAAGAAGCCGATTTTGCTTGGCAAGCCCCGACCCTCGTTGCTTCTGGTTGAGCTAGCCTGTTGATATCCCAATTCTGTAACCTTTCCCCTCAGCCTGCACTTCCAACCCATGCCTGACCCCTTTCCCGGAATGAACCCCTATCTCGAACATCCGGACTTCTGGCCCGAAGTACACCACCTGCTGATTAGCGTTCTGGCAGAGTCGCTCAATCCCCAACTGTTGCCCAAATATCGAGTGGCGATCGAGAAGCGGGTGTATCAACTGAGTGGGGATGATGCGCTGCTGGTGGGGATTCCGGATGTAACGGTGGCGCGATCGCGCTCTGCCAGCGATGCTGCAGAGGCGCAGGTGGCGGTGGCAACGCCGCCCTCAACCCCGGTGACGGTGACAGTACCGATGCCGGTGGAAATTCGGGAGGGCTATTTGGAGGTGCGGGAGACGGCAACCCAGGCGGTGGTGACTGTGATTGAGGTGCTTTCCCCAACGAATAAGCGTCCGGGGAGGGGACGCGAGGTCTATGAAACCAAACGGCAGGCGGTTTTGGGTAGCCGATCACATTTGGTGGAGATTGATCTGTTGCGGGGTGGGGAGGCGATGCCCGTTTTTGGGGATGGCAGTGTCAGTGATTACCGGATTTTGGTGAGTCGCAGTGAGGATCGCCCCCGTGCGGAGCTGTATCGGTTTGATCTGCCGGATGCGATTCCGACGGTTCCATTACCGTTGCGATCTCCCGATCAAGAACCTGTGATTGATTTACGAAAGTTGCTCGATCGCGTGTATGAACGGGCGGGTTATGAAGTGGTGATGGATTACAGTCGTGATCCGATGCCGCCGTTGGAGAAGAGATCGATCAGTTGGATGACAGGGTTATTGCAGGATTCAGGGTTAAGGAGGATACGGGAATGACGAAGCAAGAAAGTTTGTTGAATAGCAAAAAACCCCACGTCAACAAGGATGGAACTCAGAGAAGCAGTCTCTTTCAACGCACGGCAATCCATCACACATCCAATAGAAGAGGAGACGGTGCAGGGATCAGTCTTCGATCGGGGAGCGAGTCCCCATTTTATCAATCGAATTTTAATCAGCTTCCCATGAATAGGAGATGGGTGTCGACCCTCACCCCGTACAAAGCGGGGGACCGCCTGCAGCAGATGAGAAACAAGGGCTAATAGGTGGAATCGGACGAGCAGCGATCGCACATTGTGACTGAGGAGAAAATCCATGCCCCGTGAAAGTTTGCACCACAACCAGCAACCTGAAAAGAGATCCCGAAAGAACAACAAAGGCTATCTAGCCCGCAGTGCAGTCTGGAGGCTACTGGAGTCGAAGGAGGACATCAACGTTAGGGATTCTCAACCCAAAAGCCCCAAAATCAGCACTTACTCTAGTTTCCTCAATACCCCCCTGTCAGAAGAGTCTGACCCCGCCATTTCACAAATATCAGTTCCCCAAACACCTAGGCTTGGTAATGCCAATCTGTCAACTATACAGAAGATGGATTTGGACAAACTCGCGTACGAAAACAAAAAGAAACCGGACAAAAAACCAAGAAAGCCAAAAGGCCAAAAAAAAGCACAGCCGGTTCCGATTGGCCAAGTTCAAGATCCGGACTTAGTGAAGAATGCAGAAGCACAGAAACGGCAGCAGCAACGTGATACGGAAAGAGCCTACGAACTGACCCAGGATACAGTGACCAAAGGAGACACTTTCGGGATAACGCTTGGTAATCCTGGCGAGACACTCGTTGGAGTGAGTGGGGTGACAATGAAAAAGAGTGGCAATTATCAATACGTGTTTTATAGCAAAGGCAAGCGCGCTGGATTGGACAGCGGGACGCTTTATACAGTCTACACATTGAGCGATCACCGTACTCCAACGCATATCCAATTGAAAATTTGGAGTACAGACTTAGTGCATATGCACTGCGTAAACGAGGTGAAGTCGACACATTGGACGGTGACCCAAGAGGAGCATGAGAAAATTATGAAAGCCGGATATGTGCCCCCAGCGTTAACGAAAATGGCCGGAGATGTCGACAATGAGG
>JBAUTA010001575.1:0-1615 GCA_049581985.1 Kovacikia sp. | reverse complement strand
CCCTTGTTCAACCTGCCGCTCTTTCCCTGCAATTAGTTCGAGTTTGCAAAGGGATTGAGAACTGCCTCGCTCAATGATAGTGGCGATCGCAATCCGGTCTTCTTTTTTGGTTAAATCAATGGTTCCGCGAGGATAGATCGCAAACTCAGCTCCTTTAGACACACCGTTGGCCTGTCCCACCGCAAGGAATGCTTGAGGCACACCCTCCTCATTCGGTTCAACCTTCATTACAGGAATGGCAAACACGGTTTCGCCAAACTCCGTTCCAAAAATCTTGCGATTTCCCTCACCCAAGAGGATAGGCGTTTGGGTGGAAAACTGGCTGTGAATTTTAGCATTGATGCGATCAAACAAATCCTTGTAGGTTTGTCCAGGAAAAGACTGCTTCAATGTATCCAGCAGCCAATACGTCAATGCGCCATTTTTTTCTTTCGTTTCCCGATTGAACGGAAACTCAAAAGCATACTCATTCTGACGACAAGCTGCCAGAAGCACATAATCGTTTGAGGCTGGCACGCCGCCTGCTTTAAGTCCGCGAGTTGTACCTCCCGTCAATGACTGCCAGAGTGCAGCCAACACCTCTGGTTCGGCAACGGGTGCGAAGCTAGCTTGAAGAGGTTTGTGATCCTCTACATTCATGCCCCTGACTTCTGCCTCGCCCCTTGTTGCCCCGCCAGAATGGCAACAATCTAAAACTAGAGTGACAAACAGTTTTTTGTCCGCTAGCTCCTTCAAAAGTTGAGCCAGTTCTAAATCGCGAAGATACTGTCCTTCTGAAGTGCCAATATCAGTAGGAACCAATCCTTCATCCGGTTCGACAGAGCCTTTAATATCGGGAAATACCGTCTTTGCTCGTCCGCCATGACCAGAGTAGTGAATATAAACCTGTGAATTCGGTGGAGCCATTTCACCCAACTGCCTGAATGCAGCCACCATATTCTGACGAGTCGGCAATTTTTCAGGTAATTCCAGGGGCTTTTGGTTATCTTCTGCGCTAGGAGAAGCGGTCAATTTGATAATCTGGCTATCTGGAACTTTCTGAAAATCCTTCAAAAATGCTTCGACATGATGAATATCACGGACACATCCACCCAAGTTTCTGTAGCAACTCCCATCCGGCAATTGATTGGGCATGTAGCAATCAATGCCAATTAATAATGCGTATAAATTCGGTATCTGATTTATTATCTCAGTCATTAGATTTCGTCGCCTCAGTAATTATCTTTAAGGTGAGATCATTTCTGATTTAGTAGAAGAACTCACCTTAAAAACAAGATTATTTTGAAATAGAATGTACCCAAAACTGATTGTCGCTAGCACAAGTATCTTCAATCATTTGATAGGAGTAGTGCTTAAACTTGCCCTTTGTATTATTTCCAGATGGATCATTGCGATCGTATCCAGATGCATACCACTCTCCATAGGGATCATTCACAATAAAACCAGTATCGTCATAACCCACGATCGCCACGATGTGACCAGAACCCGTGAAATATCCATGGGTCACGGCAGGATTACCCGATGCCAACCAATCCTTTACAGCCTTCATACTGGACGTAGAATCAAAGGAATCTTTCCCACCATAGGCTTTAACAATTTTTGCCAAGTCATAGGG
>JBAUTA010001574.1:0-2734 GCA_049581985.1 Kovacikia sp. | reverse complement strand
AACAAAGCACATCCGATTAAAATCGCAACCCGGCTACCATCTTTATGGATATATTCCTTTTCCCAGAGAACGGTTGTACCGGTTAAGCTCAACTGCTGGGCAGCATAGGCGTCCAATGGTGAATATTCTGGCGGTGTGATTGCATCCCATCGCACTCGGCTGGCTTCCAGGTCTTCCCGTGTATAGCCCACCATCTCTAAAAAGGCATCGTTGGCATCGTGAATTTCTCCGCTGCTGCTGGAAAAGATGATGCCAATAATGTTGGAGTCTGCAATCCGACGAAACCGGGCTTCACTCCGACGTAATGCCTCTTCCGCCTGCCTTTGCTGAGCTTCACTGTGTTTGCGATCGCTAATATTTCGAACTGAAGTAAAGCAATATTCTCGCCCCCTAAACTCCAGGTGATTGCCCGTAATCTCGACCGGAACCATTTGCCCCTCTCGGGTCCGGTGGAGAGACTCAAAAGTAGAGCCATTCCAATTTCCATGCTGTTCCCAGAAGCTGGACCAGCTTTCTGGCGGGAAATTAGGATCAATGTCACCCACTGTCAGAGTCAAAAGCTCCTGGCGAGAATACCCTAAGTACTGACAGGCGGCTTCATTCACCGCTTCAATCCGACCGTCAGCCCCCAGCCAGAAACAAGCATCAGACATATGCTCTAGCGAAAACTGAGCAAGCTGCAGCCGTTCCTCTGCCAGCTTGAGTTCCTGCTGAGTGCGTTCCCGGTCTATGACCGTCCCCATGATTCGGCAAGCGGTCCTGACGACATCGTAGCTGGGATAGGTCTGCAAGCGTTGTAAGTCTTGCGCTACCAGGGTCAAAACCCCGATCACCGTTCCATCGCAGGCGGGGATGGGGAAAATCCCTAAACTGACACCCTCAAACTGGCGAAATTGATCAATTGCATTCGGATGGGTGGCATAGTCATCCACAAAGACGGGTGCTCCAGTTTCTACCACTTGCCAAAATATCCCCTGCCGGTAGGGAATCGTTTGATATACTCTAAAAGAAAATTCTTCAACGCTATTTTTTTCTGCGATCGCAACGAATTGAGCAGAAGTTGTAGGCAAAATTGAAGCGGAGGGACGCATTAACATCCCACCCTCTGTGCGGCTACCTTCCCCCTCAATCAGCAGCTTGATATCCCCAAAAGCTGCGCCTGCTAACTCCATCAAGTAGGTGAGGACAAATTTGCCAATGTCCTGAATGCTGTCTGTCGTTGATTTTTCAGTCAGATTCAGTAGAAAGGGCAACCATTGAAGTTCCGTGTTATTTCCAAGAGTTGAGTCTGAAGGTCCTTCAACCTGTTCTGAGGCCATAGGTGATGAAAATGAACTAGTAAATGCAGAGGAAGCAGGGGGACATAGGAGGGAGAAAAGAGGACAGAAAAAGGAGAAAGGGGGACGAAAAATAGGGAATAGCGGACGGGCGCGAAAAGTGAACCGATTCTTGCTAGCAGTCGGATCATTGCAGCCTATTCCTTGATTTTCAGCACCCGCCAGGCGGGAGGTGCCAATTAGCTGGAAGCACTTGGTTTAGTAAGGACCATTCGCCTGGAAATCTAACGGTGAGATTGATCACTCCGTCAAACCATACCATCTCTAAAAGGACTGCGGATTTTCTTCTCCAGAGGATTCGCAAATGCTCTCCAGCAGCCGCATTTATTGAATTGAAGGCACTAACCTGTTAATGCGCCTTACGGGTATCCCGATAGCATCCTTAATTTAAGATTTTCTTAAGATACGCAAATTTTCTCTAAGGTGCTGACAAAGCTGGGATAGGAAATCGCAGCGGCCTCTGCCCGGTGGATGGTGGTTGGGCCGCTGGCATTAAGGGCTGCGATCGCCAGACTCATGGCAATCCGGTGGTCGGTATGACTATCGACTTCAGCACCAATGAGGAGGGGGCCACCCGTAATCTCCATGCCATCGGGTAGCTCAGTGATCTGGGCACCCATCTGGTTGAGCTGGGTTGCCATGACTGCGATGCGATCGCTCTCTTTTACCCGTAACTCCGCCGCATCTTGAATCACGGTGGTTCCCCTGGCAAAAGTTGCGGCCACTGCCAAAAT
Source organism: Kovacikia sp. (assembly GCA_049581985.1). Classification (GTDB taxonomy): domain Bacteria; phylum Cyanobacteriota; class Cyanobacteriia; order Leptolyngbyales; family Leptolyngbyaceae; genus Kovacikia. Next base: position 663 of record JBAUTA010001574.1, on the reverse strand, counting down.
GGGGATTTCGTCAATTAGACGGGGAATCAGATCGCCGTTGATCTGACAGGCTTTGAGGGCGGGGCGATCGGGGGTTCCGGCATAACGAACCCGCAGATCTGCCACAGGCTCCCCAGCAACGACTCGAAAATTCTCCTGGGCAATCTCTGCCCCCATCCGACTTAAGGCTTCCAGAACGCCTGTACGGGTGGGATTAATGCCAACATTCTGCACGGTCAGATCCGAACCGGGGACGATTGCCCCCGCAACCAACCAGAATGCTGCTGAACTGATGTCACCTGGCACCACAACCGCCTGCCCTTGCAATTTTGCGGGTCCCGTTACAGTCACGCTATGGGTTTCCGGGTCTACCATGATTTCTGCCCCAAAGGCTTTCAGCATGCGTTCGCTGTGGTCGCGGGAAAGGGCTGGCTCAGTCACGGTTGTTTGACCCTCAACCATCAGCCCCGCCAGGAGAATACAGGATTTGACCTGGGCCGAGGCAATGGGAGATTGGTAATGAATCGGGCGCAGGCCCTGTCCCCGCACTGCCAGGGGTGCCAGGGAGCCTTCCTGGCGTCCCCAAATTTCCGCCCCCATTTGTCGCAGGGGTTTGACAACACGAGACATGGGGCGCGATCGCAGCGAACGATCTCCTGTGATCGCGAAAAACCGCCCTGGATG
>JBAUTA010001573.1:0-6511 GCA_049581985.1 Kovacikia sp. | reverse complement strand
ACCCAAAGTTGTCCCTGGCATTTTGGGCAATGATCACCAGGCGCAGGCAGATTAGCCAAAACGCCACCAGCACCAGGAAACAGCCGATAAACCCCAACTCTTCGCCAATGGCTGCGAAGATAAAGTCTGTATGCTGCTCTGGAATAAAGTTAAGTTGGGTCTGGGTTCCCTGGTTTAGCCCCCGCCCCCAAAGTCCTCCCGCTCCGATCGCAATCCTCGATTGAATCAAGTGATATCCCCCGCCCAACGGGTCCTGATCCGGATCCAGAAAAATGACCAACCGTTGCTTCTGGTAATCCTTTAACAACCCCCAAAGGAAAAACCCAAGGGCACCTGAAACCAGATTGGTTACCACAACCACAAAGGTTCCCACCCGGTACCAGGGCAGCGTGCGCCAGGCGACCACACCAATTAAGCCGATCCAGGCAAACCAGAGGGGGAGATAGGCATTAAACAAAATGGCAGATAGAAAGGGAGATAGCAGCAACAGGAGCCACCCCGGATTTGCGTTGCCCCAGTAGAGCATGCCCAGGGTAATCGCGCCAAACACCAGGGAGGTTCCCAAATTTGGCTCCAGAAACACAAACATCCAGGGAACGGCTGTGATGATTAGGGTTCTAACGACGATCGGGATATTGGAAGCAGGGCGTTCACTGAGAAGCGAAGCGATGGTAATCACAATTCCCAGTTTGGCAAACTCGGAGGGTTGCAGATTGAATCCAAAGATATTGATCCACCGTTGTGCTCCCAACTCCTGGCGTCCAATAAACATCACTGCCAATAGGGAGACATTGGTGATGCCATAGATGATCCAACGCCATTGGAAGAGTTGGTCGTAGCGCCAGCGGGCGATCGCCAGGGCTAAAGCTAGCCCAACGCCACCCGTAATCCAATGCTGTCGCCAATCCGTCCAGCCCTGGTTAATTTCAACGCTGCGAATCATGATGCCGCCCAGAATGGTTAACCCAATAGGCAGGATAAACAGCCACAGGTCTACATGTTGCCAGGGCTGCACCAGGGCTTTCCAGCGAATTCGAGCGAAGGATTTTTGCAAAAGCATGGGGATTGTTGACCTTGTTAACCTAACGCTGCGATCGATACTTTGGCTGCAACCTGTTGGGCGATCGCAGACAAAGCCTTAGCCGAGGCAGATTCTGGATCGGCTAAAACGATGGGTACCCCGAGATCGCCCCCCTGGCGGAGGGAAATTTCTAGAGGGACACACCCTAAAAGAGGCACCTGAAGCTCCTGCGCGGTTTTTTCGCCGCCCGCAGAGCCGAAAATATCGTATTGTCGATCGGGCAAGTCAGGAGGAATAAAGTAGCTCATGTTTTCCACAATTCCCAACACAGGCACCCCTAACTGCTGAAACATCTTCAAGCCCCGACGGGAATCAAGTAAAGCAACGGTTTGAGGAGTTGTAACAACCACTGCGCCTGCCATCGGGACTGCCTGCGCCATGGTCAATTGGGCATCTCCAGTACCGGGCGGCATATCTACGATGAGATAATCCAACTCACCCCAGTTCACCTGATAAAGAAACTGGCGAATAATGCCATTTAGCATCGGTCCGCGCCAGATAACTGGCTGATCCTTATCAATCAGGAACCCCATCGAAACCAATTTAACCCCGTGATTGAATACGGGTTCCAGAATATCGCCCTGGGGTCCCTGCTGGACTGATACCTGGGCATCTGCCAAGCCCAACATGGTGGGGGCATTAGGACCATAAATATCGGCATCTAGCAAACCCACTTTTGCCCCCGCCTGCGCCAGAGCAACGGCAATATTGACAGCAACAGTGCTCTTGCCGACGCCCCCTTTGCCGCTGGAAACCGCCACAATATTTTTGACCCCAGGCACACCTGTGCGATCGGGAACCGATTTTTGCTGGGGTGTCTCCGCCGTCACATCCACATCAATGGTTTTGACGCCAGGCAATGTTTTAATCGCCCGTTCACAATCTTCAATAATGAACTGTCGGAGGGGGCAGGCAGGCGTAGTCAGCACCAGTGTAAAACTAACATTGCCATCCTCAACCTTGACATTGCGAATCATGTTCAACTCTACGAGGCTCTTGCGGAGTTCGGGGTCTTGAACAGGCTTGAGGACTTCAAGCACAGAACTGCTATCGAGAAGTTTGAGCATCTTTCTACACTGGCTACGGTATTAGTAGTATCTAAGAGTCCTTAGTCCTCAGTCTTCAGTCCTCAGTCCTTGGCTCTCTCTTTTCTTTACCGATCTTACCGTTAGCGGGGGTAGGTACTTTTCTAGAAATCGAGACAACTTCCTTTAGTTGGTTTCAAATTACCTGAAACTGCCTGTTCAGCCGCTTGGGCTAGATCGGCGGCAACCCGGGCGGCAAAGGGGCGCAGCAAGGACCAAAATAAGGGTGATAGCCAGCCCCTGACAGTTACGGAATAGGAAACACAGGCCCCCCAGACGGTAGATTCGACTTGATAGGTCACCTGCTCTTCCAGCCCTGGCATTACCAAAATCCTGACACTCAACATCTCCCCAGGGCGTACCCGTTCAACAAAAATCTGAATCGGAATTGGGATAAGACGGGTAAATCCCTGGTAGATCAGTCCAGGTTTAACAACCAGCCCCCTGGGAACGTTAGTACTAGCAATGAGTGGATGCCAGGAGACATCTGCCAAATCAGCAATCTTCCGCCAGAGGTCATCCACGGAAGCGGAACTTAGCACCTGATAGGTTCTTGCCAGGGAACACTGAAACAAGCGCCGCTTACGGTAGAGGAATCTAGATGACAAGCCAAACATATCACCACCTTACTTTGCCCAATCTGCCAGGGAGTCACCATCCTACTCGGAAATGTAAGACGGATGGTATCTATCTATAGGCTGTCTCTAGACTATATAGCAAGTTCTCCCCTGAAGCAGGTAAGGGAGTAGGGGCATTGCCGCCTGTATCCCTAAATCCATGGATCTGCAGGATCTGCAAGATCTGCAACCTCCAAACTCTAAATATCCAAATCGGTTAGGTTCAGTTTCGAGCCATAGGTTTCGATAAACTCGCGCCGGGGAGCAACCCGATCGCCCATCAGCACGGTAAAGACCCGGTCTGCCTCAGCCGCATCTTCGATTTCGATGCGCTTCAGGGTGCGGGTTTCTGGATCCATGGTGGTATCCCAGAGTTGTTGGGGCATCATTTCACCCAACCCTTTGAAGCGCTGAGTCTCATATTTAGCATTTTCTGGGAAACCTGCGATGATCTGATCTCGTTCGCGATCGCTATAGCAATAGTAGTGATTACGCCCCCGTTCAAGCTTATAGAGCGGTGGACAAGCTATATATACATAGCCCTGATCCACCATCGAGCGTTGATAGCGGTAGAAGAAGGTCAACAGCAAGGTCCGAATATGGGCACCATCGACATCAGCATCCGTCATGATCACAATGCGGTGGTAACGGAGTTGGGAAGCATCAAACTCTTCTCCCTTGATTCCTAGCCCCAGGGCAGTAATCAGGGCTTGAATTTCCGTGTTCTTGTAAATCTTGGAATCGTCGGTTTTTTCAATATTCAGAATCTTGCCTCGGAGAGGAAGAATCGCTTGAAATCGACGATCGCGTCCCTGCTTAGCACTCCCTCCTGCCGAATCCCCTTCCACAATGAAGATTTCGGATTCGGAGGGGTCCCTGGAACTGCAATCCGCCAGTTTACCGGGCAGGGTTGAGGACTCTAAGACCGACTTACGGCGTACCAGCTCTCGCGCCTTGCGGGCAGCTTCTGCCGCATTAAACGCCTGAATTGCCTTTTCCAGGATAGCATCCGCTACCCCCGGATGAAATTCTAGAAACTCGGTCAACACCTCGCCCATGAGAGAATCCACAATTCCCCGGACTTCCGTGTTCCCCAGTTTGGTTTTCGTCTGTCCTTCAAACTCCGGATCCGGCACCTTCACAGAAATCACCCCGGTCAAGCCTTCCCGGATATTTTCCCCGGCCAGATTGGAGTCGTTTTCCTTAAGCTTATTACGCTTGCGGGCAGTTGCATTCATCGTCCGGGTCAGCACCGCTTTTAGACCTTCCAGGTGGGTGCCCCCGTCGATCGTCCGAATGTTATTGGCGAACCCAAACAGGTTATCCGTGTAAGCATCCGTACACCATTGCAGCGCCACTTCCACCTGTACGTTGTTGCGCTCTCCCTGAATATAAATCACCTCTTCATTCAGGGGTTGCTTGTCATGGTTCATATAGGAGACATATTCCCGAATGCCGCCTTCGTAGTAATAAACCTCGACGTGCGGTTCCTCTAAATTGAGGTATTCCAGACGGCTATCGGTAAAGGTAATTCTTACCCCACCATTCAGAAAAGCAAGCTCCCGCAGGCGACCTGCCAGCGTGGCATAGTCAAACGCGATTCCCGTGGTAAAGATGGTGGTGTCAGGCAGAAACGTGACCGAAGTCCCCGTGCGATCGCCCGCTTCAGGCTGCGAGTGGAGTTCAGTCTTAGGAATTCCCCGTTCAAATCGTTGAGTGTGGACATGGTGCTCTCGCCAGACGACAACTTCTACCCACTCCGACAATGCATTGACCACGGAAATACCCACCCCGTGCAATCCACCGGAAACCTTATAACCGCCGCCCTCACCAAATTTGCCGCCCGCACCGAGCTTAGTCAATACGGTTTCCAGGGCGGACTTACCAGTTCTAGGGTGAACATCCGTAGGGATACCACGCCCATCGTCAACTACCGTAACTGAGCCATCCGCGTTGATCGTTACCTCAATATTTTTGCAGTATCCGGCCAGGGCTTCGTCAACAGAATTATCGACAACCTCGTAAACTAGATGGTGAAGCCCTCTAGGCCCGGTGCTGCCAATGTACATCCCTGGGCGTTTGCGAACATGCTCAATTCCTTCCAGAACTTGAATCTGCTCAGCACCGTAATTATTCGTCATGAATCAGCGCTCCACCTAGTAACCGTTCTTAAGCTGCCTGTAGCTAAGAAAGACCAAAACTGTCCAAAATTCTAACACAAAAGGCTTATAAGCGATTCTAGAACCATTTCCCGCGCCGTCTAGAGCGGAGATGGGAATAAAAATAATCCTAATGTCAGACTTCAATCATATTATAACAAAAATTAATACAGACGTACCAAGCCTAATCGTCCTTTGTGGCCCGACCGCAACTGGGAAATCCGGCTTGGCGATCGCACTGGCTGAGCGATTGAACACGGTCATTCTCAGCGCAGATTCCCGTCAAGTATACCGGGAATTTAATATTGGCACCGCAAAACCTTCTCTAGCTGAGCAACAAGCGGTTCCCCACTATCTAATTGATATTTGCGATCCTAGAGAAACCCTGACCGTGGCAGGGTATCAGCAACAGGCCCAGGCAGTGAGCAGGGGGGTAGGAAGGGGGGAGGAGCGAAGCAGGGGAGATCAGGACGCGGGCACCCAGAGACGGAGGGAAGCGGAGAATCCAGATTTGGTTCAACCGTCAACCGTCAACCGTCAACCGTCAACAGCCCCACCGCTGCTTGCGACCTCCCAATCCATTCACCCCACCCGGTGCCTCCTCCTGGTGGGCGGAACCGGTCTCTACATCCGCTCAATTGTGCGGGGCTTAAAAATTCCGCGGGTGCCACCCCAGCCCCAGTTGCGATCGCACCTTCAAACCTTAGGGCAGTGCCAGTGTTATGCTATGCTGCGCCAGGTTGACCCGACGGCTGGGGAAAAAATTCATCCAAATGATCAGGTGCGGACCCTGCGATCGCTGGAAGTTTTTTATGTTACGGGTCGCCCGATGTCTGAGCAGCAGGGAGAAAATCCGCCCACCTATCCCATCCTGCAAATTGGGTTAGATTGCTCCGATTCAGAGTCCCTTAGAAGACGAATTGAACTGCGGACGGGGCAAATGGTGGAAGCGGGATTAGCAGCAGAGGTGGAATCTTTGTGCCAGCGCTATGGAGCCGATTTTCCCTTGCTAAATACCCTGGGCTATGCCGAGTTTAAGCAATATCTGGGGGGACAGATTTCCCTCCCAGCGGCAGTCAACCTGACCGTGCTGCATACCCGCCAGTTTGCCAAACGTCAGCGCACCTGGTTTCGTGCCGACCCAGAGATTCAATGGTTCGATGCGGATAGTCCTCGATTGCTGGAAAATGTTTGGGAAGAAATCCAGCGCTTTCTGAGCAGTATGGAAATAAGTTAGGACGGAGGGGGGGCGCAATCCCCTTTAATTCTCTGGCCTCCCACGCTGGCAGAGGACTATAGACCGTCATCTCCCACCGGCAGGGAGCGCAGAGCAATTTTGTGGAATCAATTTTGTGGAAAAGGAAAGGCCATTAAAAGGCCAATCCCTGCCAGGGCGATCGCACCCGCAAAAGCAGTCACCTTTAGCCGATTCTGCCAGGGTTTTGGGCCTACCTGGGAGGCCGGATCACCTACTTTTCGATCCCTGGTTTGCGGTGCTGGCACAATCCAGAGCAGCAAACTGCCGATGGTCATCAAACTACCCAGGATCGCGGCGGTCCCTCCCAGCCA
>JBAUTA010001572.1:0-5111 GCA_049581985.1 Kovacikia sp. | reverse complement strand
TCTACATCCCTGATCTCTTGTCTAGAAACTCGGTTTCTCAAAACTATTCATGATGAACCGTTTAAGGATCATTCGCATTTCATCTTTGGAGGCATAACTATGCTAAAAACACCAATGAAACTCAGGTACTTGACTGGATTCATGCTCAGTGTGCTGCTCCTGGGCATCAGTCTGAATCCTTCTATCCCGCAGTCTCCCCAAGTGATCGCCGCTCCTACCCAAATCAGTGCTGCTCAAAACCGCTATCGTCTCGCTGCTCAATATTCTGAAGCGCATAGTGGCAGGGCAATGGTGGTGATGAGATCGGGACAGGTCGTGTTTGAATCCTACAACGGTGTCAGACCCGAACGCGCCCTGCCCCTCGCCAGTGGTACTAAATCCTTCTCCTGCGCGATCGCCTTGCTCGGCGTTCAAGATGGCTTACTGAGCCTGGATGAACCCGTCGCGAACACCATCATCGGGTGGAAACTCCATCCACAAAAATCAAAGATTACTATCCGCCAACTGCTTAACCTCACCAGCGGCATCCAGGGTGGAGATAGTGGAGACATCCCTACCTATGCTGACGCGATCAGGAAACCCTTAACGGCGGAACCGGGAGAACGCTTCCAGTACGGACCAAATCCATTTCAGATTTTTGGTGAGGTGATGCGCCGCAAACTGGCAGCACGGGGAATGGCAGGATCACCCCTGGAATACCTAGATGCGCGCATCTTGCGACCGATCGGTTTGAAGTACGATCGCTGGAGCAAAGGTCTGGATGGACACCCCCGTCTTTCCTCAGGTGCTGTAATCAGTGCCAGAGAGTGGGCAAAATACGGGGTTCTGCTGCTCAATCGTGGACAGTGGCAAGGGCAATCCTTGCTAAGGTCTGACTTACTGAACCAGTGTTTCCAAGGCACAGCAGTGAATTCCGCCTATGGCATGACATTCTGGCTGAATCGAGCAGGTCTCAATCATGACGGGTTACCGATGCCAGCGATTCCCACAGCATCGGACTCAACAGTGATGGCGATCGGGACAGGAAATCAACTTATGATTGTGTTGCCAGAGCACAATCTGGTAGTGGTACGAATGGGTCGATTAGTGGAAGAAACGTCACCTGACAGCCAAACGGATGGATTCGATCGCGCCACATTTTTGAACCTGCTACTCACCGGAGCACCTTAAATGGCCACGTTTCCCTGCCCCGATATTTATCAGGCTGGGGGCAGTCTCCCAGCTAATGCCAGCAGCTATGTCACCCGGCAAGCCGATGCAGATCTATATCAGGCTCTGAAGGCAGGGCAGTTTTGCTACGTGCTGAACTCTCGCCAAATGGGCAAATCTAGCCTGCGGGTGCAGGTGATGCAACGGCTACAAGCCGAAGGATTTGTGTGTGCCTTTATCGATCTAACTGGGATTGGCAAAGAAGAGGTAACCGCAGAAAAATGGTATGCCGGGCTGGTTCATGCACTAGTCAGCAGTTGTGATTTAAGCCACAAAATTGATTGGCGCAACTGGTGGCGCGAACGGCGCGATCTGTTGTCTCCGGTGCAGCGCTTGAGCTTATTTATGGATGAAATCTTACTGACCCAGGTGCAACAACCTATTGTCATTTTTGTCGATGAAATCGATCGGGTTCTCAGCCAAACCTTTTCTCTAGATGATTTCTTTGCCTTGATTCGGTACTTCCATAATCAACGGGTGAATCAGCTTCAATATCAGCGGTTGACCTTTGCCTTGCTCGGCGTTGCCACTCCCTCAGACTTGATTCAAGATAAAACTCAAACCCCATTTAACATTGGTCGAGCGATCGCCCTCCAGGGCTTTCAATTACAGGAAGTCCAGCCATTAACTGCTGGGCTACAAGGAGCAGTCAGCGATCCAGAAGCCGCCATCGCCACTATCCTGGATTGGACAGGCGGGCAACCTTTTCTGACCCAAAAACTTTGTCAATTAGTGGTTCGAAGTATGGGGAGTGAGGAAGCAGAAGACACAAAACAGAAGACAGAAGAGACTCAAAACTCAAGACTCAAAACTCAAGACTTGCTCGACCGCCTTGTGCAAACTGACGTGATTCAAAATTGGGAAGCTCAAGATGAACCAGAGCATTTGAAGACGATTCGCGATCGCCTGCTGCGAAATCCCCAAAAAACAGGATTATTACTGGGCTTATATCAGCAGATTTTACAACAGGGCGGGATCGCTGCCGATGGTAGCCCGGAGCAAACTGAGTTACGCTTGTCCGGGTTGGTAGTGCAGCGCAACGGATATTTGAGGGTTTACAACCGCATTTATCAGCAAGTGTTTGATGCCGATTGGCTAGAGCAGCAACTAGCTAAATTACGTCCTTACTCGGAAGCGTTCAATGCCTGGGTTGGGTCTCACTATCAGGATGAGTCACGCCTGTTGCGGGGGGGAGCATTGCAGGATGCTTTTGCCTGGGCTAGGAATCAACGCTTGAGTGAGCTAGACTATCACTTTTTGGCAGCCGCCCAAGATCTGGAAACGCGAGAAGTCCAACAGGCATTAGCGGTTAAAGAAACAGAAAGCCAGATCTTAGCAGCAGCAAATGAAACCTTAAATGTGGCCAAACAGAACGCCCATGATCAATTAACCCAGGCAAAACGAGCTGCTAAACGGATGATGGGCATTGGATCGATGATTTTAGTGGTTTCCCTAGGGGCAGCGGCGATCGTCAGTTTGCAAGTGCGTCAAGCTAAACGAGAACTCGCTGAAACTCATATTGTCTTATCCAGCGTTTATTCTCAAATTGCCTTAAATTCCAGCCCTTTCGAGGCATTGGTGCAGGCACTGAAAGCAGGGGATCAACTGCAAGCCTCACAACGGCAACACCCGGCCTCCTCCGCTGTAAACACTCAAGTGATCTCAAGCTTGCAAGAAGCCATCTACCAGGTGCGGGAATACAACCAGTTCAAGGGACATCGCAGTCGAGTGTTGAGCGTGCGGTTTAGCCCAAATGGCGAGCTGCTGGCCTCTGCCGGTGCGGATCAAACGATTCAGCTATGGGATAGGCAGGGCACCCGACTGAAAACCCTGAAAGGACACCGCGATGTAATTTGGAGCGTTAACTTTAGTCCCGATGGCAAATTGCTTGCATCTACAGGAAATGACGGAACGATTCAGATATGGGATGTTGAGACGGGTGCTCGAATCAAGACTGTAACCGGTCAAAATCGAATGCTGGCCAGTGTAAGTTTTAGTCCCAATGGCAAAACCCTGGCGGTAACAAGTTGGAATGGCACGATTGGGCTGTTTGACCTAGAGCAGGGGAAACAGTTGCAGCTGATTCGAGCGCATCACGATATTGCCGGGGATGCTGCCTTTAGCCCTGATGGCACGTTGCTGGCTTCTGCCAGTTATGACAAAACGATCAAACTATGGCGGGTGACCGATGGTACTCTAGTTCAGACTTTTACGGGCCATCGAGATCGGCTCACCAGGATTAGTTTTAGTCCAGATGTCAAAACTCTGGCTTCTGCCAGTTTTGATAAAACCGTGAAGGTATGGAATCTGGAGACTGGTAAGGTTCTAAAAACCTTTGCTGCTCACAATGCTCCGGTTCGCAGCGTGAGCTTCAATTCTGCTGGCAGGATCCTGGCTTCTGCCAGTGAAGATGGCACAATCAAACTTTGGGATCTGCTAGCAGAGGAAGACATTGAACCCCAAACCTTGAAAGGGCATACAGGGCATGTCTCGGATGTTACCTTTAGTCCCAATGGTAAACTTCTGGCTTCTGCCAGTGCTGACCAAACCGTAAGATTATGGAACCTGGCAGGGATTGAGCCGCGCATCGTTGAAGGGCATCAGGGGCGAATCTGGAGTACAAAATTTAGTCCAAACGGTAAACTTCTCGCTTCTGCCAGTGCGGATGGCTTAGTGAAACTGTGGCATGTTGAGGATGAATTTTCAACTCACCCATTAATGTTACTGAGAACCCTAACGGGACATCAGGGCAATGTCTGGAATATTAGTTTTAGTTCAGACAGTCAGACGATCGCCTCGGTCGGAGAAGAGGGCACCATCAAATTGTGGGATACCAACACGGGTAAACTTTTGAGCAACTTTACAGGGCACCACGATCTACTTGCCCGTGTTAGCTTCAGTCCCGATGATAAACTGCTGGCTTCCGCAGATGCCAATGGGACAGTGAAACTCTGGAGTATCAAAAATAAATCTCTCCTCCGGACTTACCCTGGTCATGATACGACTCTCTCAAGACGACGATTCACCAGTGTACGCTTTAGCCCCAATGGTCAAATTCTTGTTTCTGTGAATGATCAAGGAACCTTAAAGTTGTGGAGCGTCGCAGATGGTTCACTTTTACGGACACTTACAGGACATAATGATCGCATCACTAGTGTAGATTTTAGCTCGGATGGCCAGATGCTTGCCTCTGGAAGTACGGATCACAGTATCAAATTATGGTATTTGGATAAAGGCACAGAATTACGAACCCTTAAAGGTCATCGTAACTTTGTCACCCATGTCAGTTTCAGCCCGGATCATCAAATACTCGCTTCTGCCAGTCTCGACAGCACAATCAAGCTCTGGGATGTTAAGACGGGTGCTGAATTACGAACGCTCAAAGGCGATCGCCATTGGGTGACGAGTCTCAGCTTTAACCCCAATGGAAAAACTCTCGCTTCTGCGGGTTCCGACAGTACTATAAAACTCTGGAACATTGAATTAGGGCTTGATGATTTTATGCGGCTCGGTTGCAATTGGCTCAAAAGCTACCTTGCAACACATCCAGAAGAACAAGACATTCAAAAAGTCTGTCAAAAGAACCGCATCAGATAGTTTCTAGTCTCGATCAAATTGTGCGATCACTCACCCTAATTTTTGCCCAAGGTAGTATGGAATTACTTTCCGAGGGCCACAGGCATGACGCTATCATCCGTGTGAAGATTGGCAACCTTGATAGGGTGTGACCAAAATTTGATGTAGAATTCCTAAAAGCCTTTACGAATATGGATTATAGCCATTTCTAAGGCCGTTTCCCGGAAAATGTTATTGTCCGTTTGCTTAGCTTTCACATTCCCTATGGAATGAGGCGAATCCGGCTCAGAACTGTACATTATATTTCGGTCACACCCCTACAACAC
>JBAUTA010001571.1:0-5020 GCA_049581985.1 Kovacikia sp. | reverse complement strand
GATATGTATACACAGTAGCCCAGAGCGGAGGACAATGGATTTTCTGTGACGCTGTTTAAGGGCACCCAGCTACTTACCCGTTTTTTTCTATTAGCCTGGCAATAGAAAATCTGTTAGAACATTGAGCCATGGGCTGGGACAGAATGATGCTGAATCTAATTGCCTCCATCGGAGGAACTAGTTTGTTAATTCCTAATGGCCAGTGTTATCTTTGGAACCCACAGCTTATGGGGCTGCACATTTTCTCAGATGCGCTGATTGCCCTTGCTGATTACTGCCTTCCACTGACGCTGTTTTATCTTGTCCATAAACGGCGAGATCTGCCGTTCAACCAGATTTTTCTCCTGCTCAGTGTATTTATTGTTGCCTCTGGCACCACCCATCTACTAGAAATTTGGACGCTGTGGTATCCCACCTACTGGCTGTCGGGAGGGATCAAGCTATTAACCGCTATTGTTTCAATCGCGATCGCCATTTCGCTGATATTCATTGTTCCTAAAATATTGCACCTTCCCAGTCCAACAGATCGGGAGCTAACTGGTCGGGCAGCGCAACCAGTTGATGAACCCAGGCAACTCGAACCAGACCTGATGGCCCATGACATTGCCGATTACAAACAAGCGGAAACAGCGCTGCGAGAAAGTGAGAACCGCTTTCAGGTATTTATGGACAATAGCCCAACCGCTGCCTGGATTACGGATGCCACTGGGCGGGTGCTTTACTTGAGTCAAACCTACCTGCGGTTGATCCAAATACCAGCAGATGCCATTGGCAAAACTATTTTCGAACTTTTTGACCCAGAGATTGCTGAACTGTTGCATCGCACAATTCAACAGGTTGTAGAAACAGGTCAAACCGTGGAAGCGATCGAAGTTGCCCCCCGTCCCGATGGCACCCTGGGCAAGTTCTTAGTCTATAAATTTCCGCTTTATGAATTATCTAACCAGTGTGCGGTAGGGGGAGTTGCGATTGATCTGACAGAGCGGGAACAGGCAAGAGAACAACTGCGATCGCTCACCGATCGCCTGCAATATTTGCTCACCAATGCTCCGGTTGCAATATTTAGCTGCAAAGCCGAGGATGGCTATGAAACCACCTCAATGAGTGAGAATATCAGAACACTTCTAGGCTATGAACCGCGAGACTTTGTAGAAGACTCTAGGTTCTGGGCAGATCATATTCATCCAGGCGATCGTGATGCCATCTTAGAAAGCAGGGCTGAGATCTTTGTAACCGGGCAGCATACCCATGAGTATCGCTTTCTGCACGCGGATGGTGCCTATCGGTGGGTTTATAACCAACTTCAATTGCTGCGAGATGAGTTGGGTAATCCCATTGAAATCATTGGTTATCTGGTGGATATCAGCGATCGTAAACAGGCTGAAGCCGCCATCTACCAAAGTGAGGCCCGCTATCGCGCCATTGTGCAAGACCAGACAGAACTGATTGCCCGGTTTCAACCCAATGGCACCCTAACATTTGCCAATGATGCCTACTGCCGCTACTTTGGCGTCAAGCCAGAGAATCTGATCGGGCATCACTATGAACCGATTGCTTTTGCTGAAGACCGTGAACGAGTAGCCCAACTGGTTGGCCTGGTGAACCGGGAAAACCCAACCTTCATGCTTGAAAGTCGGGTCATCGTTGGGGGAGAAGTGCGCTGGACTCAATGGGTCAATCGAGCGTTGTTTGATTCCCACGGACAGTTGGCTGAGATCCAGACAGTTGGGCGAGATATCACCGATCGCAAACAGGCAGAGCAGGCATTGCAAGAGCGAGAGGCATTTTTGCGGGCGATCGGCGACAACATTCCCAACGGCTATCTCTACCAGATGATCCGCGAACTGGATGGTCAATACCGCTACACCTACGTCAGCGCAGGCATTGAGCAGGTGAGTGGACTGAAACCCGAAGCCGTTTTGGCAGACCCCAGCCTCATGTTTCAACTCGTGGTTGAGGAGGATCTCCCCTATCTTCTCCAGAAAGGAGAGGAGTCAGCGCAGAATCTGTCGGTTTTTGACATTCAGGTGCGAGAGCAGTTGTCCAACGGTGAGAAACGCTGGTTGCACCTATGTTCCATGCCCCGCCAACTGGACGATGGCAGGGTGATCTGGGATGGCATTCGGCTGGATATCAATGACCTCAAGCAGACAGAAGCAAGCCTGCGTCAGAGTGAAGAACGCTGGCAGTTAGCCGTCTCAGGTAGCAATGATGGCATCTGGGACCACAACTTGCGAACCAATGAACACTACCTATCGCCGCGCTGTCTAGAAATAGTAGGGTATGAATATGACGAAGTTGATACCTTTGATAAGTGGTTTCAACACATTCATCCAGATGATGCGCACACAGTCCAGACAACGTTTCAAGCGCATGTAGACCACCGACTGCCCAACTATACCTGTGAGTACCGGATGCGGTGCCAGGATGGCAGTTATAAATGGATGCTGGCACGGGGACAGGTGCTCTGGGATGAGCACGGAACCCCCCTCCGGGCAGTGGGCTCACTCACAGACATTAGCGATCGCAAACGGGCTGAAGAAGTTCTCCGGCGCTATGAACGAATTGTTTCCGCGACCACAGATGCGATCGCGTTAGTCGATCGCATCTGCGTCTATCAGGTTGTCAACCAAACCTATCTCAATTGGTACAACAAGCGGTCGGAGGAAGTGATCGGGCATTCAGCGAGCGATATCTTGCTGCCAGAGGTCTTTGAGAAAACGATCAAGCCTCGCATCAGCCAGTGTTTAGCCGGACAGGTCGTTCAGTACGAGATGTGGGTTGAGTACCCCACCCTGGGACCGCAATTTTTGAGTATTACCTATGATCCTTACTACGAAGCAAACCAAAGTATCTCAGGGGTCGTGATTAGCCTGCGTAACATCACCAGACTGAAGCAGGCAGAAATGGAACTGGAACTCCAGGGTGTGATTGTTCGCAATATCGCGGAAGGAGTCTGTATGGTCAGGGTCGATGATGGCGTGATTGTCTATGCCAATCCCAAGTTTGAGCGCATGTTTGGTTACACGGTAGGGGAACTTAAAGGCCACCATGTCTCAGCCGTAAATTACAGCGATGGACAGGTCAGCGCAGAAGCCATGCATCGTGAGATTGTACACCAGGTTGGGCAGCAGGGCGAAGCAACCTATGAGATTCACAATGTCAAAAAAGATGGCACCCTGTTCTGGTGCAGAGCAACCACGTCGATCTTTGAACATCCTGAATATGGCACTGTGCTGGTGTCAGTACAACAGGACATTACCGAGCAGAAGCAAGCAGCGGAGCAGATTCAGTCCTCGCTGCGGGAAAAGGAAGTGTTACTGAAAGAAATCCATCATCGGGTTAAAAACAACCTGGGTATTGTGGATGGGTTATTGCAAATGCAGTCACGCCGATCGCCCATTCCCCAGGTGATAGAAGCCCTGAAAGCAAGCCAGAACCGGATAGCTTCGATCGCCCTGGTTCACGAAAAACTCTATAGCTCCAGGGATCTGGCAAAAATTAACTTTACCCAATATATTTCCGATCTAACCGCCCACCTATTCGACTCCTACAACATTCATACCAGCCAGATCACGCTGACGACTCAGATCGATCCCATTTCACTCGATATTGACACAGCCATTCCCTGCGGCTTAATCATCAATGAACTAGTCTCTAATTCACTTAAATATGCCTTCTCAAACAACCAAACAGGTGAAATTCAAGTGAGCCTGCGTCACCATCAAAACAATACCCTAACCCTAACCGTGCGTGATAATGGAAACGGACTCCCTCAAAACTTTAATCTGAAGCAAACCAAAACGCTGGGAATTACTCTGGTAAAGGGTTTGGCCAATCAATTAAAGGGGACCTTAGAGGTGCATTCCCACCCAGGAACTGCGTTTTCCATTTCTTTCGACAGATTTTAAAAATGCCCATTAACAATGACCCGTTAGACAACGCCGTTTCTCCTCGTAGAGCACCCATTCAAATTCTGATCGTAGAGGATGACTACATTCTGGCCGCCAATCTCCAGGAAAACTTAGAGTCCCTCGGCTACGATGTTTCTGGTATTGCAGATACGGTCGAAGCAGCAATTAGTCAAGCCCTTCAATTCCGCCCAGATCTGGTGCTGATGGACATCCGACTTCAGGGCGAATTGGATGGGATTCAAGCCGCCAAGATCCTTTGGGGTTCTCTCCGAATTCCGGTCATTTACGTCACCGGGCACTCTGACCGGAGCACCTTAGAACGGGCACAGGCAACCCTTCCCTACGGCTATCTACTCAAACCAGTGAAAGGTCCAGAACTAGAAGTTGCACTCGCAACTTTTCTACACTGCTTTGAAAGCAAATAAAGTCCCCTGCCGCTCCTCCCACCCCTATTTCCTCCAATATGACTAAAATTCTGGTTGTAGAAGACGAATACATCCTTGCCGCCAATCTGCAGGAAAACCTGAGGGATCTCGGCTATGGCGTTTCAGACATTGCCAGTTCGGCAACCGAGGCAGTTGCAAAAGCCGCAGCGCTACAACCCGATCTGGTCCTGATGGATATCCGGCTTCAGGGCAAAATGGATGGGATTCAGGCCGCAGAACAAATTTGGAACCAACTCCAAATTCCAGTTATTTATGTCACGGGTCATGCTGACCCAATCACCCTGGAATCAGCAAAAGTGACCTTCCCATTTGGCTATCTCCTCAAACCAATCAAGGGGAAGGAGCTGTATGTGGCGATCGAAACTGCTCTCAACCGCTACGAACGGGAGCAACTGCTGGCTACCGTGCTCAGAAGTATCGGTGACGGCATGATTGTCACCAATACCGCAGGTCGCATCCTGTTTCTCAACCGCTCTGCTGAACTACTCACGGGTTGGCAGCAACCTGAAGCTCGAGATCAGGAGTTGTCGCAGGTGTTTAATGTGGTTTATGAAGGAAATCATCTGCCGATCGGCAATGTGGCAGAGATCGCGGTTCAACACGATTCCATCCTGTTTCTGAATGAGCGCTTGATCCTGACCACCAAAGAAGGAACGACCC
>JBAUTA010001570.1:0-2389 GCA_049581985.1 Kovacikia sp. | reverse complement strand
GAAAGGGGTGAAGGGGTTCCACCCCTATTTGGGAGCAAAGCCCCACCGACCACGTTGCAAAATTTAGTGTTTGCAACACCAGTGGCACTAATAGCCAGTGGCATCAGAAATCCAGGGTGCAGGAGTTGAACCTGCCTGGGGCGAATTATGAGTTCGCTGCCTCAACCGCTCGGCCAACCCTGGCTGGGTTTTATTGTATCCCAGTTCTCTAAACTAAGGTTTATAGTCTAAAATTTAGACCCTTTCGAGGATTTTTCCTGGTTAAATGGCCCCAGTTTTTAGAATGAAATGGCCCTCCGTCAGCAGGTAGGCGTCATTAAGGAGCAATAAGGGGGCATGGGGGCGTTGCCCTCAGGTAAAGTTCCCCCCAAAAAGGTATCTTTAATTTAATTGCACCCAGCTACTGATCTGGCGATTTGTAATTTTTATCGTGCATTATCAACATCCGTGTTTAGAATTGGAGCGATCGCAGATTTCCAAATCCGCTGAACCGCACTAACCACCCTTGATATTTGACTACCTATGAAACTGAATTCAACTGTGGCGCTGACCCTGGTTCTGCTTAGTTTGATGGTTGGGGCAGGATTAGTCAGTGCCGCTTGGGGAATTGCTTTGGGGAGAGACGCACTTAAGGGCGTCACTCAACCAGATACGCGCCCTGCCAACAATCTGGCGAAGCGTCAGGGAACAAGTGCTCGTCGCGAAGCATTTACCATCCTGCGGGAAGAAGATATTGTTGCCAGTGCTAAAGCCCGCATTAACGGAACAGCTAAGGCTGCTTCACCGGCGGTGAAGCCTGGGACCAACAACGATGGTAGCAAGACCAAGTTTCCTATGGTGAGTCAGAGTGAAAATATTGTGTTGGAGGTCAGTTCTGCCCAAAAGCAGGAGAATTCTTTGATTTTGAAGGTAAATTTGCGAAACAATGGAAATCGTTCGATCAAATTCAATGAAACATCCCTGAGTGTGACTGACGAAAGCGGGCAGGCAATCGATAACAAAATCAGCGGGTTGCCTTCTGAATTGCCCTCTGCCAGTGGAACAGTTAGCAGCACCATCAATATTCCCGTTAATTCACTTCAGGAAACGGAAAATATCTCGCTCAATCTGAAGGATGAGGATCAACAAATTGAGCTAGATGTGCCTGACATTCCCGTTCCCAGATAGGAGGAGGATATCCATCGTTTCTACCGGATTTGCCGCTAGACGGGTGTACACATGATAGCCTTTCCGCTGGTTGTCCTGGTAGCTGGTTCAGTTTCCCATCTTTCTGCCCACCTCACCTGGTCAGACTCATTTCTGCGCGTACTGTCAGTTTTTCTGTTGATTACCATCAATGCCTTTTTTGTGGCGGCTGAATTCTCAATTGTGTCGGTACGACGGTCGCGAATTAACCAATTGGTCGATGCGGGAGACACTCAGGCAAAAACAGTTCAGAGTTTGCAGCAAAGCATTGATCGGCTCCTTTCTACCACCCAGTTAGGAATTACGCTCTCCAGTCTAGCGTTGGGTTGGATTGGTGAGAGCGCAATGGCAGTCTTAGTTGCAGACTGGATTAGTCAACTGCCCATCGCCGAGAACAATCGCCGGGCGATCGCCCATTCTTTTTCCATCCCTGTCACCTTTTTTCTGACTGCCTATCTACAAATTGTTTTGGGTGAACTCTGCCCCAAGTCTGTAGCATTGCTCTATTCCGAGCAACTGGCAAGAGTTTTAGCGGCTCCCAGTCAGGCGATCGCCCGCCTATTTAACCCTTTTATCTGGATTTTGAATCAATCCACTCGCCTATTACTACGCCTTGGTGGAATTCAAGCCCCGGAGCAGGGTTGGTATGATCAGGTGACTCCGGAGGAATTGCAGCGGATCATTACGACAACGAGTGAGTCTACTGGACTGGAAGCGGAAGAACGACAACTACTGAGAAACGTATTTGAATTCGGCGATGTCTCCGCTGGGGAGGTGATGATCCCCCGTACTAGCGTTGCAGCCATAACCAGTAATGCTACTTTCCAGGCATTGCTGGTGGAGGTGGCAAGTTCTGGCCACTCCCGCTATCCAGTGATTGGAGAATCGCTGGATGATGTTCGTGGCATTATCCACTTCAAAGAACTGGCAGAGCCTCTAGCCCAGGGGACACTTTCCCTGGAAAATCTGATTCAAGCCTGGGTCCGGCCTGCGCGCTTTGTGCCAGAGTACATGCTGTTAAGTGAACTCTTGCCGTTGATGCAGCGATCTCGCCAACCGATGGTGATGGTAGTCGATGAATATGGGGGAACTGCTGGTCTGGTCACGATCGAAGACCTGGTTAGCGAAATCCTGGGGAATACTGCCGAACCTTCCGATGCCGATGAACTGAGTGTTCAAATTCTAGATGATCAAACCTTTATTG
>JBAUTA010001569.1:0-2584 GCA_049581985.1 Kovacikia sp. | reverse complement strand
AACCGATGGGGATGGGTAAGCGTTAGGAGGCTCTTGATCTACGTGGCAAGCTCAATTTGGCTTGAGGGTGCGTCCAGAGTCACTCCCCAGAAATTATCGTTTACAACCCCAAATACAAGGGTGCGTTCCTCTCAACAACCCCTATCTCCCAATCGACGGTCATTCTGGGAACGCACCATCCCCAGGAGAGCGATCGCGTTATGGTTGTTGAAATGCGATCTCCGCTCTTGTAGGGCGCATTCGAGTCACACTGGTCAACCACTGGCTTACCCCAGATATTTAGTTAATAATAGCCATCGCGA
The DNA here is from genome assembly GCA_049581985.1 of Kovacikia sp. Classification (GTDB taxonomy): domain Bacteria; phylum Cyanobacteriota; class Cyanobacteriia; order Leptolyngbyales; family Leptolyngbyaceae; genus Kovacikia. The sequence goes on along the minus strand of JBAUTA010001569.1, from coordinate 2,282 downwards.
TCGCTCTTCAGTCCAAGAATATCGCGGTTATACCGTTCGGGTGCGAGCAGTACCTGAACACCGTGCTTCTCACACTCCGTTGAGAGAGCCTGCAAAGCGGACTTGCGTTCATCTAAAGAGGTGTTGGCTGTGGTTTTCCCATGCTTCAAAAGCAAAGTTTGAAATCCCAGACAGGCTAATCCATAAATCAAATGCTTTGAAAACTGGGCATCGGGGTGATTGCGTTGTTTTGAGGCATCCGAGGGGTCTTGGGGGGCTGAATAAAAGTACCCGCCGTGGGTGTCGATCTGCCCTGTGAAATAATCAAAGCACAGGAATACGTAATCCCAGAACTTTAGCGACGGCTTACCTAGGGCACGGCTCAGGATGCCGAATTTTTTGCCAGAAGAGTTTCCGTTACTGGGATCGACCTCGAAATAATCCGTGCAGTCAAAAACGGTAAACAACTCTGCGATCGGTCGTTCGGATTCGCCTGCAATTCTTCCCTGACGCATCCCCAGGGAGGTGGAATCCAGAGTGTAAAGGTTTTGCAGAAACGAGGAAACTTCGTAAGTGTCCTCACCATCTGTGACTTTTTCCTTAATCGGTTCAACGATCTGGTCGTCTCCTTGCGACTGAACATCACGCAAACATTTGCGCTCAGCGTCGTAGTTGATAATGCCGTACTGAGACAGAACATTGTCGCTGGGCAACTGTTCAGAGGGGCGGGGTGCTCGCACCACCACATTGCCCAACCGATAGCCACCCTCACGAGTCCGCGAGGAGTAGCTGAAATAGTTGGCGGCGGTTGAAGCCAGCTTCAGGGCCATGTCCCCCTCGTTGCTGAACAGATAGGTCTCCTCAAAACGTCGCAACGAGGAACTGAGAAAGTTGGCGCGACCTGAGATGATGGTTTCCGCTGGAATGTCCGGTGAGACGAGGACCAGGCGACCCAAAGAGAACACGTTACCAATCCTGGGGGAAGGTGCTTTTGCTTTGTTGCTGCCCACATTGGCAGAACCCGTGGCTTTGTCGTCAAATATATCTGAGAGAATGCGAACGGTGTTTGTCACTACAAAGCCACCCATGCTGTGACCGATGAACGATAGCTTAATGCCGCGATGGGACCAGCCTCTGGAGGGGTTGCTTTCTAAGACTGCTTTGTCAAGTTTTCGGATGAATTCAACCAGATCGGGGACACCAAAGTTGGTCGCCCGGTAGGCATCTCGAAAGTAGCCAGAAATTCTCAGCAGAAATAAGGAGAAAACAATGGACATGGCAATGGTTGCCAGAATGATCAAACTCACGCCTGCGATCGCAAAACTGGCTGATCCGGGTAGATCAGTTGTCACTGCTATCGTACTCAGACCTGCTAATAGAAAAATGGATAAAATCAAAATCACCTTCAGCGCCACCGGCAGCGATTCCTGAGCATATTCCAGTTTGTGCCCAAAGGAATCGTTGCCCAACCCTTTCACCACTTCTGATGGCCATCGATATCCAATGAACATCAAGTTTTTAGAAGTGCCTTGATACTGTGCTTCCATATGATTTCGAATATTCTGATACCAGCCTCTGACCCCGTCACCCAGTTTGAGCGGGTTGTCTTCTGAAGCAAAAGCTCCCAGTGCCGTGTTGTACCCGTGTACAGCGATCAGCAGTTCTGGTTCTGGCTGCTCACCTAAAAATTTCGCAATCTTATCGATCACGGGAGCAGGATCGGGAACGAGTTGCCACCCATCTTCGACGTTATTGGGGGCAGTACTCCCGACGAAATAGGCGGGGATGGACTCTGAACCGGGAGTCCATTCGGGTGGAATGGGCGTGATATCGATTAAATACTGGTCCAGGTCTTTCGTTTGGGTCATAGTTATTGACGTTGAGTATGGATTACAAACCAGACTGAAGAATTGTGGGCGATCGCCACAGGACAACTATCTTTAGACTTTAGCGATCGCCTTTGCCTTTCCTAGTTCGTCCAGTAAACAAGTGGGTTTGTCATTCAGAGTTTGCCAATCTTTCTGCAATGCATCCCACATACGGTAGATAATCTGCGAAGTTGCTGGAGCAGTCCAATCTGATGAAGATAAGCGAGGGTGCCGAGATGAAATGCTGCTGCTCGATAGCCGCCCCCGGACAACGCTAAACCGATTCGAGCCTGGCGCAGATCGGAAAGCGGTGAAGCAACGGGCGTTTGAGCAAAATCAAGGGGTAATGCTTCCATGGGGTTGACTGATTACAATTCGGGTGGAATAGGTGTGCTATCGATTAAATGCTGGGCGATCGCTAGAGGATAACGCTCT
>JBAUTA010001568.1:0-2184 GCA_049581985.1 Kovacikia sp. | reverse complement strand
AAACTGCATAAAATGTTCAACCGTTTACGGGCAGTAGCATAATGGGTTCAAATTGCGACTTAGGCAAATGAAGTCTTTTGCGGATGTTTTGTAGCCTGGATGACTTTAGTGCGATCGCCGTTACCTGCCAGCGTAGCAAGGTGGGTAAGCTCTTGCCGGATGCCCTATACGTCCATGTCTCAGCCCTACAAGCATTAGATTCCCTCCTTCAGAACTACGAGAGTGAGGCAAGAAAAATTGCTGACCGCCCAGCAGAGATCACGCTAGTAAAATTCAATCTGGAGAAGCCGAGCATCTCCTACCTGCTCTACCCAGAGTTTGACAGCGATCCTCACCCTGCGCTGCAGTTGAGCATTCAGGTGAACCTGCAAAGCCGTGAGGTGAAACATCGAAATTACGGGGATGCAGGCAACTCTTTTATCCTCCACCGGAAAGAAACCTTTGTCACGACTGATTATCCGCACTACTCGCAATTTGCTGCCCTCACTCGGCAGGAAGAAGCGCTAGGGCTACTGGATAATCCACGGGCGATCGGCACGCGTTTGGTCTGGGAGGAACGCTTAGCCCAATTCAAGGTGGCGTTTCAAGGGCATACTCTGATTCATCGCTCGCTCCTCCATACCCAGTCTACGCAGGTCAAGATCGATCGCCACAAAGCAGCTATCAGCCGCAACGACTTCTCTAAACCTGTGCGTTTGGCATTAGAGGCAGGGCTGCTGAACCAGAACACAACCTTTTTTGACTATGGATGTGGGCAGGGTGGAGACCTGGAAAGGATTGCCAAACTGGGCTACGAGAGTTCTGGCTGGGACCCCTACTACCGTCCAGATTCTTCCTTAGTCGCGACGGATATCGTTAACTTGGGCTATGTCATCAATGTCATTGAGTCTCAGGTAGAGCGGCGTCAGGCTTTGATCAAAGCATGGGAGCTAACTGGGCAGGTGTTAATCGTAGCTGCCCAGGTTCTCATCGCCCAAGGGAATAGCCAGATTGCCTACGGGGATGGGGTGATTACCAGCCGCAATACCTTCCAGAAATACTATGACCAGGAGGAACTGAAGCTTTACATTGACCAGGTGCTGGGGGTGGATGCCGTTCCGGCAGGGTTAGGCATTTACTTTGTATTCCGAAATGAAGCACAAGCCCAAAGTTTTCGGGCATCGCGGTTTCGATCGCGGGTCAGTGTTCCGAAAGTGCAACTGGCGAATAAACGGTTTGAAGATTACAAAGAACTGCTGACCCCGTTGATGGCGTTCTTTACCGAACGGGGACGACTGCCAACGCTGGAAGAGTTGCCTGAAACGGAGACCCTCAGCAGCGAATTTGGCACTCTGCGACGGGCATTCCAGATCGTCCTGCAAGCCACGAATCCCCAGGAATGGGATGCGATTAGCGATCGCCGCCGTCAAGACTTGTTAGTCTATCTGGCGCTGAGCCATTTTGGTCGTCGTCCCAAGCTACGAGATTTGACACCTGTGGTGCAGAACGACATCAAGAGTCTATTTGGGGGCTATCAGCAAGCCTGTGCTGCGGCAGACCTGATGCTCATTAGTCTGGGCAATCTGGCAGTGGTTGAGGAACGATGCAAGAGTAGTGCGATCGGGCAGAAACGACCGAATTCGCTGTGGGTGCATGTGTCGGCCCTCGACTCCCTTGACCCCCTGTTACGCCTGTTTGAAGGCTGCGCCTCTCGCACGATCGGTCGTCCCCAGGAAGCGAATGTGATCAAGTTCCACTTCCGTAAGCCTAAGATTTCCTACCTGTTCTATCCAAATTTTGACACCGATCCCCATCCAGTCCTTCACACTAGTATGGTGATCGACCTGCGAGATCTCCACGTCCATTACCGGGATTACGACCCCAACGACAACCCACCCCTACTGCACCAGAAAGATTCAATGGTGACAGCCGACTATCCCCTATATGAGAAGTTTGCAAAGCTGACCCGGCAGGAGGAAGGATGGGGCTTGCTGGATGATTTGCGCCTGATATATGACGATCGTGGTTGGCAAAAATGCCTGGAGAATCACTGCGCCGAGTTGAAGGGGCATCGTGTGGTGTGGCGAAAAGACGCTGATCCGTATCGGGTAAAGTTAGTGCGATCTGCCCAACGACAACGGACTATACAGGTGTAGCTATAAGCGACTGCCAAATTTCTTAAACTACATAATCTTTTCATGTAGT
>JBAUTA010001567.1:0-7612 GCA_049581985.1 Kovacikia sp. | reverse complement strand
TAAGGAAGGTCACCACTTCTTGCAGTTCTTCCTTGGCTTCTTCAATCCCTGCCACGTCATCAAACATGACGCCTGTCTTGGCTTCCATCTGGAACCGGGCGCGAGATTTGCCAAAGTTCATGGCCTGCCCAGGCCCACCAGGGGCGTTACTAGAGCGGCGGATAATTAGCAACAGACCACCAATCAGCAGGAAAAACAACAACAGGTTTGCCAGCAAGCCCATTACTGCGCTGTTATCTGCCGTAGGCTGAACCGAATAATCAACCTTATTCCTTTGAAGCTCTTTAGTCAGCTCTGGATATTTTTCAAACAGAAAAACTTCCTTAGGAGGATCTCCTTTCTTCTGATTGTCAAGCGTTACTCTGGCAGTTCGCTGGGTGGGGTCGATTTCTACTTTAGAAATCTGTCCTTCATTAACTTTTTGTAGAAGTTCACTGTAGGACATTTCGTTGGGTTTAACCGCCATTGCAGGCAGTGTCAGCGTGAATCCCTGAGCGATTACCCAAATGGCAGCAATCAGCCCCCTGGCAGTAGAACCTTTCCTTTGCGGTTGTTTTAGAGAAGTTGTTTGGGAGAAACCTTTCATACAGAGCGCCTTTTCCTGCTGACTTGCCGCGTTCACATCATGGCTACAATCCCTCATCGGTGAGCCAATTGAGAGCGCACAAAAATCTTTTCAAACCTATCCTAACCTCTTCCTATCTTAGTGGAGCGGTAGTGGACTGGACGCTAGACCTTTTGTATAGAGTCTTGCTGATGCAGTTTCAACAAACCTGCTGGTAGTCCGGCAGGATAGATTTGAGGGGTAACTCAAAGCCCCAAAACCCATTTTTAGGATGTTTTGAGGGTTTTTAACCCTGCAAAACAGTCTTGACAGACCACCAGGCAATGGCTGACTTTGCCCTCAGTCTCAATCCCTTTCCCCCAGTGGGCATCCTTGTAGCCGCGAATTCCATTCGCTGGAGCTTAACCGAGAAGAATTGGGTCCTGATCACGGCCCCTGGCTTGCATTTCAAGACTGGGGATTGTTTGGAGGAGGTCTGGGGGATGAGGGCAGACGGGTACCTTGAAAAGTATTACTTTGGAATCAGTCTGCTTTCGAGGAATTTGGCTAGAGTGAGGGGATAGTTTTTTCAGACGATGCAGCCGCTATTGACAGCCACTTGCGGTCAGGGGAGGCTTTGCCCTCCCAATTTAACCCTCCCCCATGGTGCAAAATTTATGATTTGCAACACCAGGTCAATGGGGTAGGTGGATCGGTTAGCTACAAATATGTACTCGACCCTGGATTGAGGGAATAATAGCTATGCAAACGCTCCAACTGCCCTCTGGACAAACCATTCCGGTGCTTGGTATGGGAACCTGGCAAATGGGTGAGAAGGCCAGAAATCGCCAGAGTGAAATTGACGCGCTGCGTCACGGGCTGAATCTAGGGTTGTCTTTAATTGACACCGCCGAAATGTATGGGGAAGGTGGAGCAGAGGAGGTCATTGCCCAGGCGATTGAGGGGCATTGTCGATCAGAAATTTTCCTGGTCAGTAAGGTCTATCCCCATAACGCCTCCAAACAAGGCGCGATCGCGGCCTGTGAACGCAGCCTCAAACGGCTGAATACGGACTACCTGGATCTTTATCTGCTGCATTGGCGTGGTTCTGTACCGTTGACAGAGACGCTAGATGCATTTCAAACCCTGCATCAGGCAGGGAAAATTCGTAGCTACGGAGTGAGTAATTTTGATGTCAGGGATATGGAGGAAGTGACCCACCTGCAAACTGGAACCTCAATCGTAACGAATCAGGTGCTCTACAATCTGATGCGACGGGGCATTGAGTTGAACTTACTCCCCTGGTGTCGGCAACAGGGCATTCCGATCATGGCCTATTCCCCGATTGAACAAGGACGGTTGCTTCCTAACCAGACCCTCAAAACCATCGCTCAAGACCGTGGAGCAACGGTGGCTCAGGTGGCGATTGCCTGGTTGCTGCACCAGGATCAGGTTATCGTAATTCCTAAATCCAGCCAGATGAAACATGTGGAGCAGAATTGCGCTGCCCTAGACCTCAAACTGAGTGCTGCAGAGTTGGCTAGTCTGAATACTGCCTTTCCGCCTCCTACGAAGCCTGTTCCCTTGGAAATGCTGTAGTTCCGACAGGGATAACGCTTGGGTCGTCCCATGGCGATCGCCAGCTTGATGAGGAAAGGGGATTAAAAGAGCTGTGGAGGCTGTTTTGCGGCCCAGGCGAGGATGGGAACTAGCGATAACGACAGGTTAAGCGGGTTAAGCGATTAGTCGTAAATCTTCACTGATTAAGGCCAGGGCCACTTCAGGAGCAATAGAAAGCCATTGAGGGTTTGTCGCTTTACCTTTCCTCCACTCAAATACGACCTGGCTAAAATCGGCGACACTTAGTTCTCGATAGTCTGAAGCGTAATGCTCAATCCAGACTAGTTTGGCAGGATCAAGCTGAAACTCTTGCACAATCTGATCAACTAACTTTTCAATGATAGAGGGATTAAACCAACCGATCTCAAACCCCATATCCGTGATCATCACAGTATGTACGTTTGTGTGAGATCGAAAAATGCGGAGATGGCATTGGAGTTGCCAGGTTCCAGATACCTGACCAGGCATTTGGCAGTAGTAGATTTGATCGATGACCTTCATAGTTTCTGGGGGGATTGGGTAAGGGCAGCAGTGAAGTAAGGAGCTGGCGCAATTAAATCAAAGATGGGGTGAGGGATAAAGGGGGCTTTGGTATGAGCGATCGCCGAATGTCTTAGCCAAACGGCGGAATCCTTTGCCTGGGAGCACAACCCCACTTTCCTGGTCTTGTATTGAATCAGGTCATTTAATCAGAACTGGCTACTTACATGGGAATAAATGAGATAAATAAGCGAGCAAAAAGCAGTGGATTAAATGGACTTAAACGGTGGCGAGAGAGGAGGGCAATGGACAGGAAGAAAACCGATGTTCTAATGAGGATGAAAGCAAACTGAGACTAGGTGAAGATTCGATTAATGGCATCTCTTGCCAGCAACTACGGCAGAACCAATACACCTGATGGTGTCGAATATGGCGGAGCATCGAGTTAGAACAGCAGGGGCAGTCGTTCATTGTAAATGCCTCATCAATAAGTAAATTCGAGTAAAGTGTCATTCAAAAAGGGATGGAAGCGGTGCTTCAATTTGCTCTGTAGTCAAAGGTAGGAGAAGATTTTGGAGAAAACTTGGAGATAGTAAGGGATTTGACTAAGTTTGATTGCAAAAGTGTTAGAACTGTTTATCTTCCAAATACCAGAATTACCAGCCCATGGCTTGAGCAATTTGTTGAACCAGATCGAGGGCTTGAAAAGGCTTCGGAATGGTCAGGACGATACCCAGATTGGGAAAGAGATGGGCGTCGGGAATATAGCTGTTTGCCGTTAATAACACGACCGGGATGCCCTTTGTAGTGGGGTCAGCACGGAGATATTGCAGAAACGCAAACCCATCCATTTCTGGCATCATTACGTCCAAGACAATCGCATCCGGCGGCTCGCTCCGAGCCTGATTTAGTGCTTCCTTTCCTGAAGCTGCTGTTAACACTTTCCACCCGCCCAGTCGTTGCAGGCAAAGCGCCACAACTTCCCGAATACTGGCTTCATCATCCACGACTAAAATGCGCTTAGTGGTCATTTCAACCACCCCCCACAGGTGGGGGTATATAAACCGACCTGTGCAAAGCATTTTTCACTCACTTGACCGTTGCCATTAAGAACTGAACTTGCTGGATAGCAGGGTGTCATTAAGTCAAAGATGATTGGGAAGTAAGTAGCTGGGTGCCATTAAGCAAAGATGATTTTATGGGAGTAGGGGGTGGCCCCCCTCGCCTGATGGCCTTGTCCTCAGCCATCCTTGCTGATGATGAATGACGCCTACTGACTTAGGGGTTCGGCACCAGCGGCTCGACTGAGACGTTTGGTGAAACTCCCTGACTGGGAGCGCAACCCCACTCCCCATTCTTGGCAATTAATGAGGACTATCCACTTACAGCTTCAGATTAGAAACAAAAGATGGAGAAAGCTTGCAGAAAATGTCCAAATTCTTAAAAAAATATTAACTATAGCTGTAGCCCTGTTGGTTAGGACGGGGTGCAGGGGTGAAACCCCTGGCTGGGGTCAACGCCCCCACTCCCCCTTTAATCCTCTGTCCTAATCAAACTATCGATAGCTATATTAGACACCTGCTCCCTCCAAGTCTTGCGCTGTCATCATTGCAAAAGCCCTGGCGTACTGGCGATCGCCCGTAACCTGAACTGCTTCGATTCGGGCAGTGTCAATAAGTCTGCTGGGCAAGGGCTGACTCTGCCTTCACCGTTCGGTTGAGCCGCGCTCACGTCGAAGCCCTCAATTCCTCTCCCCCACAGAGCTACTGGTACACACCGGTCTGGGATAGAGGTAATAGACTGGACCCACCCCCAAACCCCCTCCAATCGAAACCTTGGTTCACGGTTCGAGGCTGGCCATCCCCCTAGATCCTTTCAAAGGGTGTGGGGGAGTTAGGACCCCGTGAGGCGGGGCCAATGCATTTTTCGTGGCCCAGGTCTTTTTTCTAAATCAGTTGATCTTAAGCCTTCGAAAGATGACGACTTAGCCAGGCGGCGTTTTCGCGCAAAATGTGCAAAATACTGCCACGCACAAGCATTTCCATCCGTAGCCGCGCTTGTAACCGAGCGTAGTGAGTAACTTGGGCAGCACTGGATGATTCCTCTACACCTTCGACAGCAGGGCGGTAAGGAATCTGGCTGAGAATATGGGCAATCAGCTTTTGACGCAATTCAGGCATTGAAAAGGCTGACTGATAAGGATGAACAGGATACTCATCCAAAACGTCCTCAATTGTTTGATTGACTCCGGTCAAAGTTAGATTCATCAATCCTTGCGACATTTTCACCCCTTAATTTAAGGCTGTTGGATAGTTAAGGCTGCTGACAACCCAAAAATTGATGCTTGAAGTGTTCTGTCTTCAGACTGAACAAACGGGTATGGCTTTGGGGCTGAGAGATTGGGCGATCGCTCCGTCAAGCTTGCTCACCGAAGGTTTCCGCCGAGCCACGCCCACCTAAACCCTTGCATTCTGTGCCAACCAGGGTGGCTGTACTCATAGACTTCAATTTAAGATTAAAAAGTGGAGAAAGTTTGGAGAAACCGTCTGAAATATAAAGAAAAGATTAAGATTGATAAGGATTTATTGGGCTACTCCATCCCAGCAGTTGACTGATCTCCTTGGCAATCTGGACGGGGTCAAAGGGCTTGATAATTAGCCCTACCGCACCCAGGTGCTTATACTCTGCTTGCTCGGCAGGTTGCACTTTAGCCGTTAGAAAAATTACCGGAATAGCTTGGGTTTGCGAGTTAGCTTGAAGCTGTTGAAAGGTTTCTACTCCGTTCATGCCTGGCATCGATACATCCAGCAGAATGGCATCGGGTTGCTCGATTGCAGCAATTTGCAGGGCTTCCAAGCCCGATGCTGCCGTCAGCGCTTCCCATTTAGCAAACTTTACCAAACACGTCCGTACGACTTCGCGAATTCGGTCTTCGTCATCCACAATTAAGATACGTTTTTTTGCTATGGCCATGTATTTCTATACCCACTCTGTTCTATCCTACTTAATGCTCAATGAAAATCGCCAAGGAGCGAGTAGGGGCGAAGCCCTAACCGGTTTTCACTCAAGGGTTTTATCAGGTTGGCAGTGGCAAGCTAAAGAAAAAGGTACTGCCCTGCCCCCAACAACTTTCAACCCAGATATGCCCCTCATGCTGCTGCACGATCGACTTACAGATTGCCAGGCCTAAGCCCGTACCGCCCTGGTCACGGGAGTCAGAAGCATCTACCTGTTGAAAGCGACCAAAGATGCTTTCTAGCTTATCGGCAGGGATGCCCCGTCCCTGGTCTTTAACACTGAAAAGAATAGAGGGAGTCGGGGGTAGGGAGCGGGGAGCCGGGGAGGATGTTTGTCCCTCCTGTCCCTCCTGTCCCTCCCGATTTCTGCCTTTTGGCTCATCTTCTTCCCCATCAACCAGGCAAGCATTGAGCCAAATGGTGCCTGCGGGCGGAGAAAACTTGATGGCGTTGCTGAGAAGGTTGGTCAACGTTTGGATGATGCGATCGGCGTCAACCCAGATTTGCAGGGATAGGGGCTGGACAATTATCTGAACATTTGCTTCCTGAGCACTGTTGTGCATAATTTCCAGCGATCGCTGCATGAGATCGGCGGCATTACACCAAGTCCGGATTAAGGAAATTTTGCCGCTTTCTAACTTCTCTAAATCCAGCACATCGTTGACCAGTCGTACCAAGCGTTCGGTATCAGTCGCTGCAATATCAATCATGCGCTTCATGGCAGCGGGTTCATCATCCATCACCCCTGTCGCTAATAAACCCAACGAGCCCCGAATGGAAGTCAGGGGAGTTCGTAGCTCATGACTGACGATCGAAATAAACTCGTTCTTCATCTTCTCCACCTTCTGTCGCTCGGTAATATCCTCCCCAATGCTAATCGTGCCAATCACGCTATTATTGGAATCTTGCAGGGTGGTGTTGTTCCAGGCAATCAACCGTTCTTCACCGGCTCTGGTCAGGATGGCGCTCTGGTGATAGGGCTGGGAATATTGGTTTAAAATCTCTGCAAAATCAGTCTGAATGGACGGCTGACTGGAGGGCGGCAGGAAATTTTCAAGCCAGTTTTTGCCAATCACTTCCGTATCGGTATAGCCCGTAAGGCTCAGGAAGAAGGGATTAACATAATTGATATTCCCTAAAAGATCTAATCCAACTACAATTAATTGCACATTATCTAACAGCGATCGCCAGCGTCGCTCGGCTTCACGGATCACTGCTGTTGCTTGCTGACGCTCCTTTAGCTCGACCTGAAGTTGACCGTAGAGTTCCGATTGCTGAATGGCGATCGCGAGTTGACTGGCAATTTGTTGTAACAATTCGATCTCCCAGTCTTTCCACTGGCGAGATGTGGCATTTTGGTAGATTGCCAGCAACCCCCATAGCGCGGTGCCAGAGAAAATCGGCGCAACTGCATAGGCTTTTGCTTGAAACTGCTCCAGTAAGGCGATGTGGCAGGAGTGCAGCCCAGCCGCATAGATATCTGAAATTACAAAAGTTTCGTGCCTTTGGAAACGACCGCCCTGGGTATCCTGGAGATGCGTATCCTCACAAACCTTTGGGATCTCTGGTTCTACCAGTTTGACCCAACCTGGACTGACTGATTCAGCGATAAAGTCGCCGCTCCAATCGGGTTGAAAGCGATAAACTGCGACGCGATCGGCCTGTAAGGTTTGCCTCACCTCTGCAACCGCCGCGTTGAGAATGGCTTTCAGATCGAGGGATTGCCGAATTGCCTGGGTTATATTCCAGCGCAATCGCTCCTGCATCGTTTGCTGCTGCAGGGCGGATTCAGTTTGAGCCTGCTCCTTTAGCACAACCAGCATTCGATCGTTGATAGCGGTTAGCTCTGCGGTTCGTTCTGAAACCCGTTGTTCTAATCCGCTATTGACCGACTGTAAAGCGATCTCGGCTTGCTTGCGTTGAGTAATGTCTTGAAAAACGAGGGCAACTT
>JBAUTA010001566.1:0-4105 GCA_049581985.1 Kovacikia sp. | reverse complement strand
GATATTAGCATACTCCAAAGTCACCGCAAGGGTTTCCAGAAAATAGCTTTTTAATATGCCAGATAACCGAACCATAACCGTCAAATGTCAGGGATAGACAACAGACGCCGAGGGTTCAGGGCGAGATCTATCATCTACAAGATCTATCATTTATAAGATCTATCACCTAGCAGATCTATCATCTAGCAGATATCAATTTGCTTAACGCAGCCATTAAAAAATCCTAAGCCATTAAAAAATTAGCTGGATTTTAAAGATTTAAGCGGGTTTTGTTCTATGGTCATAAACTGATTAGTCAGGACAGGTTAGTTAGGACAGGGTGCCGGGGTGAAACCCCTGGTTGGGGGCAACGCCCCCACTTCCCCTTTAATCCTCTGTCCTAAACAAACTGGCGATAGCTATATAAGAGGTTAGGGTAGGTAAAGCAGGTCTTGCGATCTGTCTCGGTGCATCCTCAGCTTAATGATTGGGCTAAGCATTCGCCCCCAGTCAGAGGTCCGCCGTTCGGTTGAGAACTTCGGTAAGCCGCACTCATCGAAGTTCTCTCCGCCCCAAAAATCATCTTTAATTTAATTGTGTTCACTTACTTAGTTAAAATTCTGTTGATATAACTCTGGGGTAAGAACTCCATACCTCCAACGGTAGTCAGGGAATTAGGGAGATTTTATAGATGAGTAAGCAAATTCAAACCCAGGCAGATAAACTCTGGAAGACTGTTACTGATCAATCTACGGTTGCGACGTATCAGCAGACTCTGTCAATCACCTGGTCCATTTTAAAAGAAACGGGCTATCTGCTCTGGTTGGTAGTGTGCCTAGGGCTCGTATTTGGTGATTGGCTCTGGAAAACAGGATACCGAACGGGTTGGAGTTTCCGAGGGTGGCTAAACGACTTTGAGAAGCCCAGTGCCGACCAGGTTTTGAGTGAAACGGGCAAATCAATTATGGAGCTAGGAAAAAGCACCGCAGCGAACGCGATCGCCGCAGCTAAAGGCCAGTTGGGTATCGAAAACAAGCCCGAACCGCCGCTGGTGGCAAGTCCTCCCCGTCCATCCAAACCCGAACCTGCCCCGCCGACAGCCCCTGTCGCAACCCCTGAACCTCCAGTGGTTTCAGCATCCGAGGAAGACTAGGGTTGCAAACACTCAATTTGCAACCTGGGGGAGTGGGGGGCTTCGTCCCTCGAAGAGGGGAACTCCTCTACGCCCCTCCAAAACTTTCCTTGGGGTCTACTAGCAGAAAAGGATAAGGGGTAAAGGCTGGGGCCTAAAAAAGCTGAAGCCTAAATAGAGTTCGCTCAGCCCTTAAGCTTCAACCTTTAGCCTTTCCTACTTTAGGTATGCTGCTCTACCTGCAATTGAACATAGGATGCGATAGACTGGCATTTCTGTAGAAATTGTGAGGCTCTAGAACGATGGGCGGAAAATTGGCTGCATCAAAGGCAGACGGTGAGAAGGTAGTAGCAGACTCTCAAGAAAACCACCTGATTAGAAGTCGTGCTCGGGAAAGCTCCTCTGCCCAAAATTCCGTTTCCTCTACAGCCGAACCCGCAAAATCCTGGACGATCGAAGACAGCGAGGAGCTTTATCGGATCACAGGATGGGGTGAACCCTATTTCTCGATTAATGCCGCAGGACATGTGACGGTTTCGCCGCAGGGAGATCACGGTGGCTCTCTGGATTTGTTTGAACTGGTGAATGCGCTCAAGCAGCGCAATCTTAATCTGCCCCTTCTGATCCGGTTTTCTGACATTCTAGAAGACCGGATTGAGCGGTTGAATGCTGCCTTTGCAAGGGCGATCGCCCGCTACAGCTATCCCGGTGTTTACCGAGGTGTGTTCCCCACCAAGTGCAACCAGCAGCGGCATCTGGTTGAAGCCCTGGTCAATTTTGGTAAGCCCTATCAGTTTGGTTTAGAAGCGGGATCCAAACCAGAATTGATGATTGCCCTGGCAACCCTGAAAACGCCAGGAGCCTTGCTCATCTGCAATGGCTATAAGGATCGGGAATACGTTGAGATGGCAATCCTGGCGCAACAGTTGGGGCAAATTCCAATTATCGTGCTCGAACAAATTGAAGAAGTGCCGTTGGTGATTGAGGCGGGTCAAAACTTAGGGATTCGTCCGATTTTAGGAGTTCGGGCCAAATTGAGTTCCAAGGGAATTGGGCGTTGGGGTACTTCAGCGGGGGATCGGGCCAAGTTTGGACTTACCATCCCTGAAATTCTTAGCACCGTGGAGCAACTCCGGGATGCTAACATGCTGGATTCGCTGCAACTCTTGCATCACCATATCGGTTCCCAGATTTCCTCGATCGCTGTGATCAAAGACGCAATTCGGGAATCTAGCCAGATTTATGTCGAACTGGCAAAGCTAGGCGCAGATATGAAGTATCTGGATGTGGGGGGCGGTTTGGGAGTAGATTACGACGGCTCTAAAACTAACTTCTACGCCTCCAAAAACTACAACATCCAAAATTACGCGAACGATATCGTGGCTGAAGTCAAAGAAGCCTGCGCTGAACGGAATATCCCCGTGCCAACCCTGATTAGTGAAAGCGGACGGGCGATCGCCTCCCACCAGTCCGTGCTGGTATTCAACGTCCTCGGCACCAGCGATGTGCCCTCCGCTGCCCCGGAGCCACTTCAGGAAAAGGAACATTTAATCATCCGTAACCTCTACGAAACCTATGGCTCGATTACGGAGGAGAACTATCAGGAGGCATACCACGATGCCACCCAGTTCAAGGAAGAAGCCATTAGCCTGTTTAATTTCGGCTACGTCAGCCTGCCAGAACGTGCCAGGGCAGAACGGCTTTATTGGGCTTGCTGCGAGAAGATTCTGAATATTGTCCGGCAGCAGGAATACGTGCCCGACGATCTGGAGGATCTGGAAAAAATCATGGCCTCGATCTATTACATCAATCTGTCTGTGTTCCAGTCGGCACCTGATAGTTGGGCGATCGATCAACTATTTCCGATTATGCCCATTCACCGTTTGGATGAAGAGCCAACCCGCCGCGCCACCCTTGCCGATCTCACCTGTGACAGCGATGGCAAAATCGACCAGTTCATTGATCTACGTGACGTCAAGCATGTTCTAGAGTTGCATGCACTCAAGCCCTTAGAAGGCAATAGGCAGAAGCCAGAAGATGGTTCTCAACCTCTGGCTTCCAGTCCTCAACCCTCAGCTTCCACGCAACGCTCCAAGCTTTACCCCATCCCCCACCCCACACCTGCCCACGAACCCTATTACCTGGGCATGTTTCTGAACGGTGCTTACCAGGAAATTATGGGCAATCTGCATAATCTATTTGGGGATACGAACGCAGTTCACATTACCCTGACACCCAAAGGCTATCAGATTGACCATGTGGTAAAAGGCGACACGATGACCGAAGTATTGGGCTACGTCCAGTACGACGCTGAAGACATGATTGAAAGCATCCGTCAGCAAACCGAACAGGCCTTACAGGAAAAACGCATTACGTTGCAAGAGTCTCAACTACTTTTACAGAATTACGAACGGAGCTTGAGCCGCTATACCTACCTCTCTTCCTGAAACTCCTGCGCAATGGGATCAGACTGGATCTGCCCGCCAAGTGATTTCTCCTGGTTGCGGGCGATCGAATAGTAAGGGCAGGAAGGACGCTAAAATCGTTGACCGCGAGAAATAATAGGACAGATGTTCCCTTTTCTGTAGAACTAATGTATTATTAAAAGCTATTACGCCGTTTGACCAAATATTCAAACGGTTTCAACCTGGATTTGGCATGATTCCAGAGCAGCCCCTAGGTTCTGTTGTTCAAGGCTCTCTCAGTCAGGGCTTAGAAGTGCGCCTGCACCCGGATGTGTTGGTGGAAGACATGCGCGTGGGCAAATTTCTCGTGGTTCAAGGGGTGCGATCGCGCTTTTTTTGTATGCTCACCGACGTCTCTCTCGGCACTTCCAGTCCCCGCATTCTGTCCAATCCCCCCGATCCTGCCAATACTTTTCTGCAGGAAGTCCTGGCAGGTAGCGGCACCTTTGGCACGATTAACTTAACGCCCATGTTGATGTTTACCCCAGGCACAGAGGAAAGGGGAAAGGGACGGCGGAACAAGGTGGAA
>JBAUTA010001565.1:0-2388 GCA_049581985.1 Kovacikia sp. | reverse complement strand
GGTCATGGGTCCTAAACGCAGAACCACAGGAATTCGGGTTCCTGACCACCCGATTAGCAAGGTGCTGCTGGAAAGACTGGGAAATCCGATCGTTTCGATTTCTGCCCCTTTACTGACAGATGGGGATCCCCTCAATGAGAATGTTTCAAAACCCAGGTATAACACCACTCGGTTTGAGCTGTTTGACTGCCTAGAAAAACTGGTGGACGTGATTGTAGATAGCGGTACAGAGCCAGGCTTTCAGGTTTCTACAATTCTGGATCTGACCCAGGAGGAACCGATTGTGGTTCGGAGAGGTCTAGGATGGGAGGAGGTTGTGAGCTGGTTGGATGAGGCGGGTTAAGATTTGAGAACCCCTCCCATTGATCCCGACGGGCTGATGGTAGGGGCGGTCGCGATTTCTCTAGCATCCTCGAGTTACTGTTACTGAAAAAGAAAATTCTTATCCAAGTCTCGGAAACTATGCAACCATTTTAAAAAATCACCCATTTATTGCCTGAGTTTAACCGTAGCGGTCCAGTTTCCATGTGTAGCCAGTAGGGATAGCAAAATGAAGCTAAGCGTTAAGCATTAAGAATTGAAAGATTTGAATAGGGACTTGAACCCATCATGCTTAATCTCCATCTCTTAATCCTCAACCTTTAATTCTCAACCCTTGCTCCTCCTATACGGTTCTAAAGTCCGTGCACTACCAAGCCATGAATATTGAATCCACCTCTTTTCGTGCTGAGGCAGTCCCCTCTACAGAACTAACACCAGAGATTTCTGCCAACGTTCATGGAGACATCTCGTCAGAAGCTGTGGACGATGAGACTGCTCCAACCTTCTTGCAGGAATCTGAATCCTTTGAAACCGATGTGTCTACGAAATTTCTAGATTTTCAGACGTTAACTCAGCTTCTTGCGCAGGAATTACGCGTTGAAGTCCAGGATTCTACCAGCAATGTGGAGACATTAGCCAATCGAATTGCTGCGGAGGTTGATCGAATTTGTCAGAAGAGTGGACGGATTCAAACTTCAGGAAATATCCGATCCTGGCAGCTATCCTTGGCACGGCATCGGTTGCAAAAATGTCTGACCTACTATCAACTGGGCTCTAGACGCGGGCGGGTAGAACTGCACAGCACGCTTGGGTCAATGATTTATCGATTTGTTGCGCCCAATCGAATGCAGCTTGGTTTTCAGGCTCGATATAGCCTGATTGAGGACTTTTTGCAAGGATTCTATAGTGAATCTCTCAAAGCCATTCGACGAGAAAACTTGCTGCCCGAAAACTACCAGCCTCGAACCCGTTTAGAACTAGCGGAGTATATGGCGTTTACGGAGCAATACGCTAAACGGAGAATTACCCTACCCCATGGGCAAAGCCAACAGTTAATTGTGCTACGGGCCCAGCGATTTGGGCGGCGTCAACCGCTGGAAGTCTCGGTTGATATTGAACAAGCCCTGGAATCTCCCAAAAATGAAGAAGCAGAGGCCCACAACCGCTCTCCGCTGGCGCAACAGTTGCGGGAGCAGATGGTGCTGGATGCGATCGATTCACCGTCAGAAGCAGTGCTGCGCGATCGTGTCATTGCCGAATTGATTAACTATTTGGAATCTCAGGGTCAAACGGATTGCGTCAACTACCTGACCCTAAAACTTCAGGATCTCTCTGCCCCTGAAATTGACGATATTTTGGGGCTTTCTGCCCGTCAGCGGGATTATTTACAGCAGCGCTTTAAATACCACGTTGAAAAATTTACCCTTTCCCAAAACTGGAAACTGGTGCATCAGTGGTTGGGGGCAGACTTAGACCAGAACCTGGGGCTATCTACCCAGCAGTGGCAACTATTTCACAGTCAACTTTCTCCAGAACAGCAACGGCTTCTAGAACTCAAGAAGGCCTATGCCACCGATCATGAACTTATGCAAGCGCTGAAATGTACCCCTAAGCAACTACACAAACGCTGGGGGCAGCTTTTGGAGATGGCACGGCAAACGAGAAACCAGAATTAGGGAGCTGTTAAGACGGTTTTTGGGGAGGCTCGGTAGTGATAGAAACTGCACTCGTGTTGCAAATCATCAATTTTGCAACCTGGGGGAGTGGGGGCTTCGCCTCCAGCAGGGGGAAACCACCCCCAGCCCCCCTCCAAAACTTTCGTTTTGGTCTACCAGATATCACTTTTGATTTTTCCTGGGGGGTGAGAGGCTTCGACGTAAATGTCTCAGCCAAGGGGGGGAACCTCCAATGGGGGGTAGCGATCCCCTATTCCCTTTAACCCCAAAAGTCGATGATCTGACAGTTTCCTTCTATTACCTGACTCTTGATGCAGAAGCAACAACCCGCTTCAGAAAGCGGGTAGTGTTATAGACATGTGGGTCTTAGGATGAGATAGTAGAATTGAGT
>JBAUTA010001564.1:0-8629 GCA_049581985.1 Kovacikia sp. | reverse complement strand
GAGTTGAACCAGGAGAGCCTTCTTGGCGATGCCGTAGGGTGCATTTGTTTCTTCAGGGTAGCCATTCCAGAGATCATCTTCCTTAAAGGGAACAGGCGTAAACTTCGGATAGGCGCAGATGGTGCCGACACAGACAAACTTTTTGACCCCCGCTTCATAGGCCGCATGAATTAATTGGGTGCCCATGATCAAATTGTCATAGAACAATTCAGCGGGTTTTTCGCGGTTTAGCCCAATGCCACCCACATGCGCGGCTAAGTGAATGACCAGATCCTGTTGGGCCACTGCTTGCTGACAGTTTTCCAGCTTGCGTAAATCGCAATTCTGGGATCGGGTCACTGTAATTTTATGGGGATCTGCTCCAGCCCGATGGAGATGTTGCATCACCTGACGACCCAAGAAACCCGAACCACCTGTCACCAGAATTCGTTTTCCGTTGAGATCAAATTTTACTGCCGTCATTATCTACCTCTTTATCCCACTACTGTTAATTGGCGACCCATCTAAATTGATATGACATTCCGCAGACCCTACTATAGGACGGATTTCAGTAACGACAGTTCCCCAGGAGTACTCCTAACGGCTTGTTTGTTTTCTGTATCAAAATCTACCAACTGGGCGATTTAAGCAGCTGAGTTGTCATGTTTTAGTCATATCAGTGAAAGAATCTCTTGGAGGCTATATGGCAGCGGACGAGGCTCAAGGTGCAGTGGTTGTGGAAGTACCAGAAAGCGTGGCACTCCCTGAAACCCATGGACAGTTAGTCATCATTGGTGGAGCAGAGGATAAGGAAGGGGACTGTAAAATTCTACGAGAATTTGTCCGTCGGGCTGGAGGGCTGCAGGCTCGCATTGCCGTAATGACGGTCGCAACCGGACTACCGGGAGAGGTAGGCGCTCAGTACATCGACATATTCCATCGATTGGGTGTTGAAGATGTGAGAGTCGTAGACACGGATAGGCGGGAAGATGCGAGTGATGAGAAAGCGATCGAAACAATTAATCAGGCAACGGGTGTCTTTTTTACGGGGGGAAATCAAGCCCGGATTACCGATCTTCTAAAAGATACAGAACTGGATGCTACCCTCCACAAACGCTTTGCTGAAGGAATTGTCATTGCTGGCACCAGTGCAGGGGCAGCAATGATGCCAGATATGATGATTGTAGAAGGAGAAGCCGAAACCAATCCGCGACCGGAAGTTGCCCGCATGGATCGGGGCATGGGTTTTCTGCCAGGAGTTGTGATTGACCAGCACTTTGCCCAACGGGGACGCCTGGGACGCTTGCTTTCCGCCGCCGCCCAGCAAACAGTTGTCTTGGGCTTTGGAATTGATGAGAATACGGCGATCGCTGTCAACGGTAGCGAAGTGGAAGTCATCGGTGAGGGAGCCGTTACCGTAGTTGATGTCTCAAACCTGACCCACAACAACGTAGACGACCTGTTAAGAGATGAACCGCTAGCGCTTTGTGGGGTGAAATTACATATCCTGCCCCATGGCTATCGATTTGACTTGAATAGTCGCTCCTGCGTGGCTTGAGGGCAATTGGTCAGTGCTTAGCCGTCATCACCAGCAGCCGATGCAGTTGATCACGGATGATTGGGTCCTAGTCGTCTGTCGATTTTTAGTTATAGCTATCGCCAGTTTGACTAGGACAGAGGATTAAAGGGGGAGTGGGGGCGTTGCTCCCATTCCCCCATCTGCAACCTTCATTTTTTAAATTGATATAACACTAGTAGAGCAAAACGAAAGTTTTGGAGGGGGGTAAAGGGGGAAACCCCCTTTTGGGGGCTTCCCCCCACTCCCCCATGTTGCAAAATTTATGATTTGCAACACTAGTTTAAAGCGGCGAACATTAAACAATCCTGGGGGGAGTGGCTTGCTCCCGGTCTCAGAGGATGCTTTAAAAGTCCTATTGCAAGTAGCAAATCGTACAGATTCCCCTAAATCCCCCTTAAAAAGGGGGACTTCAAGCCTGTTTCCCTCCTCTTTAAGGGCGGCTAGGGGGGTTCGCTGAGTACTTAACATCACAGCCCCTAGCCTTTAAAACACCCTCTCAGGCAAGATGGCACCCTTTCCTAATCCTGAAAGGCGCACTCTAAATGGTTGTTGCATTGACGCCGCCAACTACGATAGTTATCGCCCGTTTGCTTAGGAGCAGGCAGCCCTACAGCCTGTCCTCTAACCCCCAGGGCTACGGCTATCGGTTGTGCGTTTGTAACCGGATATATCTGTAACCGGATATAACTATATGGCTCGATCAATTCACTACTCTTTTGCCTTCATCCAGGAGGAAGTGAGACGCCTGGTCAAGCAAAGTCTAATTGATTGTCGGCAACCGATCTATCGGCTTTGCAAATTTATTCCTGCTGAGGACTGGAATGAAGTTGAGCGAGAGTTAGAAGAACACGATTTTTTATTGCGCGATCGCATTGGAGACTTAATTCCCCAGGAAGAGTGGCCCCAGAAAGAGTGACCCTAAAAAGAGTGGCCCTAAAAAGAGTGAGAAAACGACTAATCCCATTCCCCACCTATTGCTGCCATTGATGCAGCACCGGATAGAGGGATTGATACCGCATCCAGGCGGCTTTTAGCTCAGGATTCAACGGTGCAGGCGTTGTCGGAATTGGGTTTAGGGGCAGGCGAGGGACGGCATTAGCATCGGCATAAACACCCACTCCCATGCCTGCAAGCAGGGCGGCACCCCGGGCGGACGCGGCGGATAGGGTTAAGCTGTACAGCGGCATCTGTAGTACATCGGCGAGTAACTGTCGCCAGTTTGTTTCTAGCGTTCCTCCGCCTGCCAGGCGCAGTTCTGTCACGGCCATACCGGGGGCTGTGATGGCTGCTAATCCTTGTTTGAGGGAAAAGGCAACTCCTTCGAGGGCTGCTCGCATCAGGTGCGATCGCCTATGATGTAACCCCATCCCCACCCAGGCACCCAGGGGATGAGGGTTCATATGGGGAGTCCGTTCGCCTGTGAGGTAGGGCAAAAATGTCAGTCCTTCACATCCTGGTGCAATCAAAAATGCTTCAGCATACACCTGCTGCCAACTCAGACCCAAAATGCTACGGACCCATTCCAGGGCCAACCCTGCATTTTGAATAGCCGCGAGGGTGTACCACTGGTTGGGACTTGCGCTTCGATAAAGGTGCGTGCGTCCCAAGGGATCGCTTTCTGGCTTGGCACGAAGAGTGACTATTTGTGCCCCTGAGCCAACCGTTAGTTGGACATAACCCGGTTCTTGTAACCCACTCCCCAGGGCGGCGGCGGCGGTGTCAGCTGCCCCTGCAACCACGGGTAACCCGGCAGGCAAGCCAAGGGACTCCGCTGCTTCAGTCGTTAAGTAACCCGCAATTTGAGCGGAGGGAATCAGCCCTGGGAGCCAGTCCGATCGCAGCCCAAGCGCATCCAGAACCGGCAAGGCCCAATCATCAGAAAACCCATCGTAAAGTAAGGTTCCCGAAGCATCCGATGGCTCTGAGGCAACTTCACCCGTTAGGCGCAAACGTAACCAATCTTTGGGTTGCAGTGCCCAACAGGCTTTTGCATAAACCTCTGGCTCGTGCTGCCGTAACCACAATAAGGATGGACCTGCCATACCCGCCGTAATCGGGTTGGCGAGACACGATCGGAGATTAGCAGCAAGGCCATGATAGGGCTCAAGCACGCTGCTGGAACGAGTATCCGCCCATAGAATCGCTGGCCGTAAGGAATGCCCCTTTGCATCTGTTAAAACAACGCCATGCATTTGCCCGGACAGCCCGATCGCCCGCACCTGCTCTCTGTAACCATCAACAGCGGTTTTGACGGCGATCGCCACAGCCGCCCACCAATCCAGCGGCTCGGTTTCAGCCCATCCAGGCTTGGGAGCGTGGACTGAATAGGGACTGGATGCTTCAGCGATCGGGGTGCCGTCCATCTCCAGCAGGAGTGCTTTCGCTGAACCAGTCCCTAAATCAATGCCAAGTAATCCCATGTCAAAGTCAAGATTGGTGATTTAAGCTTGGGAAAGCCTGATAAACAAGCCTTGCAGAAAATCCTCTGATCAAATGTGTGGTCTTACAATCCCAACTCTAACGGGATCGGCGTCGCCTGATGCTGTCGATCGTGACCGCCACAATAATCACCAATCCCTTAACCACTAACTGCCAGAAATAGGACATATTCAGCAGGGTCAATCCATTATTTAACACCGCGATGATAAGGGCACCGACCAGGGTTCCAAGAATAGTGCCAACGCCGCCAGTGAAGCTAGTTCCGCCCAGGATGACCGCAGCGATCGCGTCCAATTCATAGCCGGTGCCCAACATGCCTGTGGCACTGTAAAGTCGGCTGGCGCTCATGACGCCTCCTAACCCTGCCAGTAGACCGCTGACGCCATAAACAAACAACAGTACGCGATCGACCTTAATCCCGGTGAGTCGGGCTGCCCGCTGGTTCCCACCAACCGCATAGATTTGCACCCCCAGAACCGTGCGCCTGAGGATAAACCAACTGACGGCAACCGTCAGTAAGGCAATCACTACCAGCCAGGGAAGGGGACCCAAATAGTCGTTACCAATCCAGGCAAAGTTCAGATTCCGATTCAGCACTGTTGTTCCATTCGCAACCAGATAGGCAGCCCCCCGCCAGGCAGTCAGCGCACCCAACGTCACGATAAACGGCGGTAAGTCAAGATAGGCAATCAGGGCTCCATTGACCAAACCCATTAATAGCCCCGCCACCAGTGCAGCGGGGACTGCTGCCCATCCGACGACCGGCAATAGAGACACCAGCACCCCAATTACCGCAGAAACCGCCAGGATTGAACCCACGGAAAGGTCAATGCCTCCGGTCAGAATCACAAAGGTCATTCCGGTTGCCAGCACAATATTAATTGAGGATTGCCGGATGATATTAACCAGATTCCCTGCGGTCAGAAAGTTAGGTGACAGGATGCTAAAGAGGATGCAGATAATCACTAAAATCGGCAAAATACCCGCTACCTGGAGCAGCTCCCGAGCTCCTCGCCGTTTGCGCGATCGCGGTCGATCTCCAAATTCTCCCCCAGGTTGTCTTAATTCAGTTTGGCTCATGATGCGATGACCTCCGATGCGCCAGTAGCATACGTCATAATGTTTTCTTGAGTAATTGCTTTGCCAGTAGAACCGCCTAGTTCGCCCACTATTTGCCCCTCGCGCATGACCAGAACCCGATCGCTCATGCCCACAACTTCCGGTAACTCACTAGAAACCATCAGCACGGCTACGCCCTGGGCTGCCAGGTCGCTAATAATGCGGTAAATTTCACTTTTTGCGCCAATGTCCACACCGCGAGTTGGCTCATCCAGCAGCAGCACCCTCGGTTTAATTGCCAGCCAGCGAGCCAGCAATAGCTTTTGCTGATTTCCACCCGACAGATCCATTGCTCTAATTTCTAGATTGGCAAGCCGGATATTGAAATTTTCAACGGCATTAGTTGCAATTTTGCCGACCGAACCCCAATCGATCACGCCTGCCCGGGCGTCCTCCTTGAGGATATTGAGGACAATGTTATTGCGAGAACTCATTTCCAGAAACAATCCCTGCTCTTTTCGGTCTTCCGGGACGTAGCCAATTCCAGCGCCGATCGCATCACCGGGGGCATTAATCTCTAGCTTTTTGCCATTCAGAAAAACTTCCCCGCTAGTTTTGGAGTCAGCCCCAAAAATGAGTCGAGATAGCTCCGTGCGACCTGCGCCAACCAGTCCGGCCAGACCCACAATTTCTCCCGCATGAAGCTCCAGGCTGGTTGGCTGAACTTTGCGACCATCGCTAATGTTTCTGACTTCCAGCACCAGCGAACCCGGTGTTGTTTGGCGCTTGTGCTCGTAGAAATCCTTGAGCTGCCTTCCCACCATCATCTGCACCAGTCGCTCTGGCGAAATCTCATCCCGATCCAGGCTGCCGACATATTCCCCATCCCGCAACACACTCACCCGGTCTGCCAGGGCATACACCTCATCCATCCGGTGACTGATGTAAATAATGGCAATGCCGTCATCTCGCAGTTTGCGGATCAGCCCAAACAGTTGCACGGTTTCCCGATCGGACAATGCCGCCGTTGGCTCATCCATCACCAAAATCCGACTTTTGTCTTTCAATGCCCGCGCAATTTCAACCTGCTGTTGTTCGGCGATCGACAGGTTGGCAACCCTGTCATGGGTACTAAAACTGGCTCCCAGACTCATTAGTACCCGTTCTGCTTGCCGATCCATTGCCTCCAGATCGAGCAGTTGCCCTCGCCTCAGCTCGCTGCCCATAAACATGTTCTCGGCAACGCTGAGATTGGGAGCCACATTCAACTCCTGATAAATCAAGGTAATGCCTGCTTGACGAGCATCCGCCGGGTTAGCAATTCGGATGGGTTGACCGTTAATGCGAATCTCACCCTGATCAGCGGTATAAGCCCCCGCCAGAATTTTCATCAAAGTACTTTTGCCCGCTCCATTTTCGCCCATGAGCGCGTGAACTTCTCCTGGATAAATTGTCAGGTCCACATTGCGAAGCGCCGGTACACCATGAAAACTTTTTTTAATCCCCTGCATTTCCAGTACCGGAGTTGCACGGGGAGCAGCGGGAATTGAAGATTGCAGCTCGGTTGTCATAAAAACTCCTGAATCAAATTATTGTGCTGTCCAGCCTTTGTAGTCCCTCACGTTATCCCGCGTAATCAGGCTGACTGGAATCAAAATGGTGGATTGCTCAGGCTTTTTGCCTTTCAGAATATCGTTGCCCACTTCAACGGCTTTGACTGCCATCGCAAAGGGATCTTGAGCCGCAGTTGCGACAAACAAACTTTTGTTGTCCTGGAGGGCATCCTTTGCTTCCGGTGCGCCATCCACACCCACAATAAAGAACTCTTTCCGCTTTGCCTGTTGTGCTGCCAGTTCAGCACCGATTCCACTCGGATCATTGATGGCAAATACGGCATCAATTTTGGAAAAAGAGGTCAGTAAATCGCTCATTACCCGCAACCCCCCGTCCCGACTGCCTTCCGCATTTTGATCGCGGGAAAGAACTTTAATCCCAGGATTCTTGGAGAAGACTTCTTCACAGCCTTTGACCCGATCGAGTACTGCCGTTACCGGAGGGCCATTGATAATCACGACATTGCCATTCCCTTTGAGGCGATCGACAATATACTGACAGCTCAACCGACCCGCTTGCAGGTTGTTGGAGGTGACTGTAGCATCCACCCCTCCTTCAGCCCCCACATCCACTGCCACAACGGTAATTCCAGCTTCTTTCGCCTTTGCCACTGCGGGCGCAATTCCTTTACTTTCGGCGGCGTTGAGCAGAATCAGGCTGGTATTGGAGGCAATAAAATTTTCAATCTGGTTAAACTGTTGATTCAAGTCATAGCCACTGGAAACGATCGTGGTCCTGGTGTGGGGGCCACCAATTTTTATGGCTGCGGCTTCTGCGCCGCGACCAATCTGGACAAAGAACGGATTGCCCAGATCACCAACAGTCACAGCAACCGACCCCAATTCTGACTTGGGGCGACCCTGCGCAGTACTTTGGGATTCTGGAGAACAAGCCACCAGGCTACTGCTGGCAAGCCCTAAAATTCCAGCAGCAATTCCCCATTGGCGAATTCCCTTGTAACAAGGCGGGGTAGTTGCTCCCCGAATCGCTATTTCCTTCACATCACCACCTCCAACAAATGATTCAAAATTCAAAGTGGAGACAACAAAAGATAAACCTGTAAAACCGGGGAAATCCCACCTAAGCTACTAGCTGATTGACAACTCTTTGTAGCCCGAATTGAGGGATTAAAACTAACTTCTGCAAGGATTCCACTGCCCTAATTCATCCTGCAAGTCTTTAAGCTTTGTTGAGCTTTGTTGAGTAATTAAACAGAACTGAATCATTCAAATTGAAGTCGTAAGTATTGGAAGCTTTTACGAGTTCAATGCCTTCACCCTGGGAGATTCAGGCGGGTGAGAGGTTTAAAGTCTTCATATCAAATCAAGCACAAGAAAATGATTAAATCCTCCTTAAGAAGACACTTTACTGATATAAAAATGCCTCTTTCGTCTAAGCGCAGTTAGAAAAGGAATACGAGACAAATGGGCTCTAGCAAAATGCTCGTAAAGAGCATCCCTATGAAATTACAGGTCTATATTTTATTAACTCCCTATTAGTTTATCCTGAGTCTTCGCAAGCAGAATACATTCCTTTCGATAGATTACGGCGTGCCCAAGAGATTTGCCAGATTCGACCTCAAAGCCTTTCTAGATAAGGGTTTGAGCATCAAAAAAAACAAAAGTTTAACTTGTTTTTAACAAAAAGTAATGCTGATTCCATTTAAAGATGGAGCGGTGGAACCTCTTGTCAAGGGATAGCGCCCCCAACCCACCCCTTCTGATGATTATGACGCCCACTTACTCAGGCCAGGAAAAGTTCATCACCTCACCCTGCCCTCATGGTCCTGGGATTTTTCATCCTTTCCCAAATCGGACTACCCATAGTAGAAATACGAGGGTACGTATAGGAAACTTGTTGACCGTGACTAAGATCACATCAGAGTACGATCTCGATCATGCCGTTTCAGCCCTGATCTAGAGATACTTTAGGAGACTCAACTTTAGCCGAGTCATCAAC
>JBAUTA010001563.1:0-1525 GCA_049581985.1 Kovacikia sp. | reverse complement strand
CCCGTTCCCGAAAGCGCCCCCGGCAAGCCCCGCTATCTGCCGCAGAACGTTCGCCGGATTCTCTGTGTGTTTCCCAAATACAGTCGGTCTTTTGGCACTTTTGACAATGCTTACCCCTTGCTAGGTGGGGTGAAGGCCTTTATGCCCCCCCAAGGCATTTTGATTGTTGCTGCCTACCTGCCTCAAGCGTGGGAAGTTCGCTTTATCGATGAAAATATTAAGCCCGCAAAACCTGCCGACTACAAATGGGCGGATGCGGTGATAGTTAGTGGGATGCATATCCAACGCCCCAAAATTAACCGGATCAATGAAATTGCCCATCGTTACGGCAAGCTCACCGCGATCGGGGGTCCCTCTGTTTCTGGCTGTCCAGAATATTATCCCGACTTTGACCTGCTGCACATTGGGGAACTGGGCGATGCGACCGATCGCCTGATCGAATACCTGGATCTGCACACCGATCGCCCCGCGCAGCAAATCCGGTTTGAAACAAAAGAACGGCTACCGCTCAACGAATTTCCGATTCCGGCCTATCACCTGATCAACCTGAACCATTACTTTATTGCCAATGTGCAGTACTCAAGTGGTTGCCCCTATCGCTGTGAGTTTTGCGACATTCCCGAATTGTATGGGCGCAACCCCCGCTTGAAAGAGCCGCAGCAGATCACGGCTGAACTGGATGCGATGCTGGCGTCGGGTAATCTGCGGGCGGTGTACTTTGTGGATGATAACTTTGTGGGCGATCGGCGTGCTGCCCTGAAACTCTTGCCCCATTTAGTCGAGTGGCAGAAGCGCAATGGCTACCCCATCCAGTTTGCCTGCGAAGCTACCTTGAACCTGGCTCAGAACCAGGAATTGCTGATATTGATGCGGGAAGCCTATTTCTGCACTGTTTTTTGCGGCATTGAAACCCCTGAAACCGATGCCCTCAAAGCCATCTCTAAGCAACAAAATCTGATGGGGGGGCTGTCGATTCTGGAGGCTATCAAAATCCTCAATAGTTACGGCATGGAAGTGGTTTCAGGCATCATCATGGGGTTGGATACGGACACCCCTGATACGGGCGATCGCATCCTCGAATTCATTCGGCGCTCCAACCTGCCCATGCTGACCATTAATCTGCTCCATGCGTTGCCCAAAACTCCTCTATGGCGCAGGTTAGAGGCAGAAGGTCGGCTTAACTTTGACGACGATCGAGAGTCAAATGTCGAATTTCTGATGCCCTACGAAGAGGTTGTGGACATGTGGCGACGCTGCATTACACAGGCTTACGATTCGGACTTCCTCTATGAACGGTTTGCTTACAACTTGCAGCACACCTACCCCAACCGGATCAAACCGCCCCTCAGTCCGGCAAGGCTCTCAAAGAATAATATTCGCAAGGGACTGTGGATCCTGGGAAACCTGATCCTGAGGATCGGCATTTTCAGCAACTACCGCAGGACTTTCTGGAAGATGGCAGGGCCAAAGCTCAAAGCGGGTAAGATCGAAAACCTGATCCACATCGGCCTGGTTGGGCATCATC
>JBAUTA010001562.1:0-2461 GCA_049581985.1 Kovacikia sp. | reverse complement strand
GGTAGGAATTGAGCGAATTAGGGCCGCCATTTGGAGAGGGATAGGAATTTGCATCAGGCGTGCCAGAGGGTGGATAGGGAATGGGAGTATTAGCCACTCCAGAGGGTGGGTAGGGATTGGATGAACTAGCGACGCTGGGTGGCAGATAGGGATAGCTAGAAGCAGGGGTGTTTGCAAGTTCAGCCATAACTCCCTGGGACTTCAATGCTTCAACCTGCCGCTGAGCATTTGTTTCATCACTAAAAGTACCTACCTGAATTACTTGTCGCCCCTGGTACTGTTGAACAAAGGCTTTAGGCTCAACGGTCCGTACCTGTTGCAGCAGGTACGGACTATCTCCATTAACATAAACGAGATACCTTCCAGGATTTCCTCTCGGCAAGCTATTGGGTGCCTGAAAGACGGTTTCTCCAGGATAGTCAGGGGAGCTTGCTGGGGAGGCGTTTTGGGGAACTGGCACGGAAGGTGGTGGAACCGATATCATCGGTTGATCAGAACTTTGTTGAGGACTCTCAGGAAGTTGTTGTATTGGCTGGCTAAAAACTTGCTGAGCATGACTAACGGTGGCTGTCATCATCAGCAAAGCAAATGGGCCCAAAAACGCGGTTCCACGTAAGCATCGATTGGTAGTCATGCCGAAAACCCCTCGTGGTTTCACTTTTATGCAAGCCATGTTACACGCGGAATTTGCACTTGGCTTAACAATATTAGGGGCGATGCTGGGAGAGTGGGAGGGGGTGTCAGCGAGAGAATCCTGCTTCTATGGAGCAACGCTTAAATCGCTACAAGGCGCAAAAATCAATGATTGCTACCCTCCGCCCGCCACCTCCACTTCATCAATAAAAAAGCGGGATAAAAGAATTTTTTATCCCGCTTTGAATTCAATCAAAACACATCAGTTTGAATACCTATGTTGAATACCGATGGAATGCCTGATTAACCGTTGAGGGAGTAGGCAACGCCACGGTATATGAGGTTCGCGAACACATGGAAGAGAGATCTTTGGGGTTCCACGTTCGGATTTACAGAATAAACAGCCCCACGGTAACTCAATTTGTAGCTGGAACGAGTTTCGTGCTTTGCGTTTTGAACAGGTTCGCTGAATTGGGGATGGGAGGGGGTATAGTCGTAGCTGACTCCTCGATAAACAAGTTCCATTTTCTTCGCCTCTTGAATTAGGTGGGTGTCTCAGTGGAAATGAGGCGCGTTCCTTCGGGATGCTTCCCTACTTCCGTCCGTTCGATTAATTCAAATTAGGATGAACGTCTTTATTTCTGTATCATATCTTACAGAATAAGGCAAAAATATCAGAAGATATAAAACTTTGTAATTCCGCTTTCTGGATCTCAGTTATGGCTTTACGTTTGCGATTACCCCGATTTCTGGTGTCCTCCAAGCACTCCACCCTTACCCTGCAAATGATGCGAGTAGGGTTGGCATTGACTCTTTTCTTTGTTGCCCTGGCCCTTTTGTCTCCCCTGTTGCAAAAATTGGGTTGGGTCCAGGATCCGATCGGGTTTTTAGATAATCCCCCGCACCAGCCTCCTTCCCTTCACCATTGGTTTGGCACAACCCGACTCGGATACGATGTTTTTTCCCGGACGGTGTTTGGTAGTCAGGCGGCTTTACAGGTTGTCCTCCTGGCAACGGTTTTGAGTTTAGTGATTGGGGTTCCGTTAGGGATGGTTAGTGGCTATCGCGGCGGCAAGCTCGATCGCAGCTTACTATTTCTGATGGATACGCTCTATATCCTGCCAGGATTGCTGCTGTCGGTGACCCTGGCGTTTGTCGTGGGGCGGGGCATCATCAATGCCGCGATCGCCCTCAGTATTTCCTACATTCCCCAGTATTACCGGGTTGTGCGGAACCATACAGTCAGCGTCAAAACTGAACTATTTGTCGAAGCGGCTCAAGCAATGGGCGCTTCCACCTGGCATGTCCTCAGACGCTACCTGTTTCTCAATGTGGTGCAAAGCGTTCCCGTGTTGCTGACCCTCAACGCTGCGGATGCAATTTTGACGTTAGGCGGCCTGGGTTTCCTGGGGCTGGGCCTACCTGAAGAAACCCCAGAATGGGGACACGACCTGCAACAGGCCCTGGATGGGTTGTCTACCGGCGGTATCTGGTGGACAACCCTATTCCCTGGTTTGACGATGACCCTGATGGTGACGGGACTGGCATTGCTGGGTGAAGGGCTAAATGAGTTGGTTAGCCCGATGTCACGGGTTCGATTGTTGGGGGGCAAAGCGGAGTAGGGAGTTTCAAGCGGCAAAAGCGTTGGGAAAGTCTGAGGTGTATCTTCGGTAAGAGGAGTTTGGGGGCATTGCCCCCTGGGTTGGCATGAGAACTGTTCAGGTTATACCAATTTAAATAGAGAACAGGGCAGATTAGGGACGGGGTGCAGGGGGGGAACCCCTGGCTGGGGGCGAAGCCCCCACCCCCCCATCTGCAACCTTCATTT
>JBAUTA010001561.1:0-2673 GCA_049581985.1 Kovacikia sp. | reverse complement strand
CTATATTCCTTTTGCCCTTCACATTTCTTCTGAAATGAAGAAGTTCAATTATGGGGACAGAACCTAGTCGAAGTTATTTCTCTCGTCCTGTCTTCTGGATCGTTGCAGCCGGAATGTTTACGGGTATTGTAGCGGGGGTGTTTTCAGGAAGTAAACCTGTCTACCTGAGTCTGCTTTTCGTTCTCTTAGCAATGCTGCTCTACTTTTTTACCAATTTTGAGCAGGCTGTTTTGGGACTCTTGATTGCCCGAAGTTCCCTCGATATCTTTTCTGCCCAACAGCTTCCCGCTGCCCTGGCAATTAGCGTTGATGGGCTAACTCTGCTTTATGTAGCGGTTCAGCTTTTCAGAAAGAAGCAGATCCAGATTGATCACTTTTTCTGGATTTTTTCCGGCTGGATTTTCTTACAAATGCTGTGGATTGTGCTGTTGCCGATCGGCGGCTTAGGGTTTGACAGTTCCCATCTAACAACTGCAATCCGCGAATGGACACGCCTGTTTTCCTGGCTGATGGTCTACCTGCTGGTCATGCAACTTAAGGATAGAATTCATCCCAGCAGAGTAATCTCTTTACTTTTTTTGGGACTCATCACACCCCTGATTCTGGCTACCCTACAGGTCATCTTGCCCCAATCCGCCCTGCCCGCAATCCTTGCGCCCCTATCTACGGGAGAGGGTTCTCGGATTAGCGGAACGCTCGGCCACTCCAACACATTTGCAACCTTTTTGCTGCTTTTTATCAGTTTAACTTGCTGGAAAATTAAGCAAGGAACCCGTCGAGTGCCCTGGCTGTTGCTCCTGGGCCTTATTCTATTTTTCTATGTCCGGACAATGGCTTTGTTTAGCCTTTTAATGTTGGCGGTGTATGTCGTGGCTTTAATTACCCCCAGAGCAAACCTGCTTAAGTTGCTTGGCGGGTTGCTTTTAGTGGGAGCAACCGTCACCCTGTTTGGCAGTACGGAATTTGGTCAGGAGCGGCTTGGGTCGCTGGCGAATACTCCCCTGCTTAATCGGGATATGGACATCTCCAGAGCCATTCTTCTATCTGCTGGTGATAACAACAGCTTTAATTGGCGCATTGCTCAGTGGACCTATTTACTCGACCAATGGAAGCAATTTCCTATTTTCGGCTATGGCTTGGGAACAAGTATCTATGTCAGTACCAATAAACTACTACCTCATAACGACTACATTCGAGCCTTAGTTGAACAAGGAATCGTGGGATTAGTCATATTTCTTGCTTTCCTGGGAATCCAGGTTTTGTACCTGATTCGATCAATCCGTTCGTCTTTTCGTCAAACGGCTCAAACTGATTTTTGTTTAAGCTTACTCGCTGTGCTTCTGGCGCTTCCGGTAGGGATGCTAACTGAGAATATCTGGAGCCATACCACTTTTTTCTTTTACTGGTGGGCGTTGTTTTCAGTGGCGAGTTGGGATTGGAATCAACGGGAACCGGAACAATCCGCGATCGACCATCGGAGAGCGTGGCAGACAGAAAGACTTCTTCATCGTTCTCCAATGGCCCATCGCTTATTTTGAAAGGGCTGCAGCACTGTTGGGCTTTGGTTGAACCAGGAGTTGTTTGGCGATCATCTCATACAGTTGATTTGCCAGAACTGTATTTGCCTCATCGGTTAGATGAATCGCATCTTGAAATGCTTCTCCTGCGAAATTGGCGTAGGCATTATTAAGGTTTAAGGTGATCAATCCTTTGGAAAAATCACCTTTTACCTGATCAACGGATTGCTGGAGTTGGGCATACCCTTCCTTAACGCGCTCCGTATAAGTAGGTTCCAACTGATCCAGAATCTTCTTCTCGTGGGGAGAGAGATTGTTGGGATTCCGGCTGGTAATTTCAGGTTGCAGGGCCAGAATAAGCGGAATTTTGGCCGCAGAGGTGAGGCGGGCAATTTGCTCTAGATTGTTGCGGTAACGAGCTACCCGTTGGTTCAGCTCCTGGGGGTCTGCGGCTAAATGCTGCGGCAGAGCCACTTCGTTACCTGCAGGTGGAATGAGTTGATGAATCGCGTCTTGAGGGCGCAGAACCCAATATTGGAAGCCACGAACCAAATAGGATTGGTAGATTCCATGCTTTAAAGACTGATTCAGGTTTGAGAAGAAATGTCCGGTGGCGTGGGTCAGCAATTCTTCATTCCCAGGAATATCCGTTCCCTCCTGGGTGCTGGGCACCAGCAAATCCGCATAGCCATCCACCAGAACCACAAAATCCGGTTGGTATGCCAGAACTTGCAGGGATAGCTGAGATAGCTCATTACCAGACATGTAGCCAGGAACAGCAGCATTAAGGACCCGGTATCGAACCTCCCGGATCCGCGCGGGAAGCGCCATTGCCTTGGCTAATTCATCGGCAAAGTAGGGCATCACATCCGGACGGAATTTCTTGGGATTGCCTTTTTGAGTCGCAACTTGCTGATTCAGGAGGGTTTCTAGCTTATTGGCAAAGGTCGTCTGGTTGTTAGAACTCAGTTGTCCAAACGCAGTTGAGCCACCCAACACAAAAATTCGGACTTCATCCTTAGGTTTAGCCGGGGCGATCGGATCAGACGATCGAAATCCCTGGTCATTAATTCCCCAAACATTACTCTGCTGGTTACCAACCAATCGATAACCCATCAGTGGACTGTATTTCACCTTCAAACGACCCTGGTTGGGC
>JBAUTA010001560.1:0-1970 GCA_049581985.1 Kovacikia sp. | reverse complement strand
GGGGAACTGCGACGGCTAGCGGGTCGGGCCTGGGCTTAGCTTAGACTTGGCGATCGCCTCATTAGTTTGAGGGATTTTCCCCCGGTGGTTCCACTACAACAGCTTTCTGAGCTTGGTTTTTTTGCTGCCCAAAACGTTTCTCGTGGATCTCCCAAATCCATTCCCCGATAGGTGTCTTCCATGCTTCTTGCCGACATGAGGCATGATTGGCGATGAGCTTTTTCGGATTTAGCCCTAATGCTTGGGCCATTTTGACCTCTTCTAGATTCAGACGGCACTTCCTTTTAGCCTCTGCCCAAAGCTCCGGCTTCTTTGACTTCTTCGATTGCGTCATCACGAAAATACCGGAATATCAAGGGGATTCTACTAATCCTTAATATCGGCAAAGCCGTATTTCGTATCCGTAGATTCTGGACTTAGATTCATCGGCTTCATTATAGACCGCCTACGCCTAGCCATTTTTCAAGAACCGCTTGAATCGTTGAGTCTATTACGGCTCTTGCTTCATCCCGTTCCCAGCCTGACATAAGCAGCTCATCGTAATTCGTATGACAGTGACGCACATGCGCCACAACCGCGAGATCGATAGCCTCTGCTTCAAAGGCTTTGGCGGCAGCACTCCGACCTACTCGACCGGAGTACTTTCGACAGGTGTGCTCGGCGATCGCAGTCGCCTCTTCAGCAGGACAAGACGGATAGCGCACAACCACCTGACGGGCAAATTCATCAACATATTCAGCATCTAGTCGCTCTCGTTTAGACGCTGCTCGTTCCTGGCGTAGAGCGCGAACGTCGGCATCCGATAGGCACTCCTGCTCTGCTTTCTGAAGCGCGGATTCCTCGACTAATATCCCCTGACGTTCATAGCGTTTCCGAGCTTTGCTGAATCGAACCACAACGGCCCGTAACGTGGAGTATTTGCTTGCCCGTCTCGTCAGGGTCGCATCTCCTCGTCCAAGGTAGACCAAACGATCCAAGTCGGCGCAAGCAAGGCAGAGTGCTTTATCGCCTTCCTTCTTAAGAAAATCACCCTGCCATAGTTCGACTCCGCATTCAGAGCAATGGGATTCCCGTGTAATCGAGAAAACCACAATCTCATCGGCCTTCTTCTGTTGCTGCTGCTTCAACGCCATAGACTTGCCTTGGCAAAGCCAGACCCTTCTTTAGCAAAATTCTAGGCATTGAATTTGCTATATTACAACCCTTGCACCGGATGCTTGGATTTCATCACCTCAACGCAATCCTTCGTAGGCGATCGCCCTGCTCCAGCAAGACCCCTATCCAGTAGAATGACTGAGGCCAGAAAGGGCGATGCGCCATCAGGATTGAGAGCGTGGCTAAAGTTTCGGATATTGGCGGCAAACGACTCTTAGGCTTAGCCCCGGATGCATGGGCAAAATGGGTCACGCAACAAGACGATGTGACAGCGTTGGAAATCCTCGGTTCTGATTTTCAATGGGTCAGTCGAGAAAATGATGTCTTGATGAAGGTCCGAAGCCCCATTCATGGCGAGTTCCTGATTCTGACTGAGCTACAGTTGCGCTATACCGACAAGATGCCGCTCAGAATGAGAGTCTATGCAGCTTTGGCTCAAGAGAAATATAAATTGCCTGTCTATCCTGTGTTGGTCAATATTTTGCAGCCCTCGGAAACAACGGTCGTGTGCGATCGCTTCGAGTCTGATTTCCTGGGGCTTCAGGCTAGACAGGATTTCCATGTAATCAACCTCTGGGAAGTGGATGTTGAAATGGTGTTCGAGCAATCGTTAGATACGCTGTTGCCGTTTGTTCCGGTACTCAAGGATGGCGGCAATGAGCAGACCGTCAGACGGGCTTTGGTGCAGCTTCAACAGAATGAGCAGTTGGTTGAGTTGGCGGGTAAGGGATCAGAGTCGCCTCGTCACCCTCCCCTAAGAACCGGACTTGACACTTTCGCATCATCCGGCTCAAGCCTCATGCAACGCATCTCCC
>JBAUTA010001559.1:0-4451 GCA_049581985.1 Kovacikia sp. | reverse complement strand
CCCTTTAGGTGCATTAGTTGGGACAATTGTATTTTGCTGTAGCAACTGCACAACTTGAGAGTTCGATAAGTATGTTGTGGTTTTCCACTCAGAACTTTGAGCGTTTGCCATTAGTGCTGGTGTCAGTATAGTAATACTGACACCCAATTTTGTCCAACAGGTTGAAAGTCGCATAAGTTACAATTTGTCACTCCTCGTACAAAGTTGCCACAACGAAACAGTATGTTGTAAAAGTTTCAATGTATGCTAATGCAGGCTACTTAATGGTGTATACATTGTCAAAATTTTGACTGCAAAGTTTTGTAATATAACCTTAAAACTCACATTCCGCAGGTTCGGTTTACAATCCTAGTAATTACAATCCTAGTAATTTAGTAAGAATCATTTTTTCTACGCTACCCCGCTCGTTGAAGGTTTGATAATATTAGCTCAATCAACTGCAAAATGATGAATCAAATCTTTAATCGCTCCTGCGTCGGGAGCTTGATGGCACTCAGTCTAGTTCTAACTGGTCTAGGTGGATTGCTGGGAGGATGCCAACAAAAAGCGGAAACCTCTGCTGCAGTTGTTCCTCGGAAGGTGTCCGCCCTAGGTCGCATCGAGCCGGAAGGCAAGATCCGCAATGTCGCGGTTTCGAGTTCGCTTAGCGGCGATCGCATCCAAGAACTCTTGGTAAATGAAAATCAATGGGTGAAGAAGGGACAACCCCTTGTGATTCTCAATAGCTACGGTACGTTAAAGTCTGCTTTAGATGAAGCCAGTGTAAATGTTGCTGTTTCTAAAAGCAAGCTGGCTCAGGTCAAAGCAGGTGCTAAGTCGGGAGAGATAAGCGCTCAAGAATTTAAGATTCAGAGTCTGGAACGTCAACTTGCGGCGAACAAGCTGGTTCTAAACCAGACTGTGGCTACAGCTCGCTCCAAGATGAACGAAGCCAAGGTCGAAGCAGCACGGTATCAAGCATTGTTCCTCAAGGGTGCTGCTTCAGAGCTTGAGCGCGATCGATATCGCACTCGAGCAGAAACCACTGAGTCTGAGCTGAAAGAAGCCATTGAAACTCGGACTGGAAAATTGCTGACGTACCAATCTGAGATTGAGAGCGCAAAACAAACACGCGACCAGATTGCTGAGGTTCGACCTGTTGATATAAACACTGCCGAGACAGAATTGAAGAAAGCAATTGCAGCCCGCGATCGCGCTCAGCAGGAATTCAATTTCGCTACAGTCCGCGCGCCCCAGGACGGCCAAATTCTCAAGATTATTGCCCGACCAGGCGATAAAGTTACCGATCAAGGCATTCTACAAATGGGGGATACCAAGAAGATGGTCGTGACTGCCGAGGTTTATCAGACCGATTTACCTAAGCTGTTTGATGGACAAAATGCAACTATTACCGCGGATGGTTTTCAAGGAAGTCTTTCAGGTGTCGTCTATCAGATAAACAGACAGGTGCAAAAACAAACAATCTTCAGTGGTGAACCGGGAGAGAACCTCGATCAACGGGTTTTTGAGGTGAAAATACGGTTCAACCCCAAAAATGAAGAAGAAAAAAAGAAGCTTGCAGGCGCTTCAAATCTGCAGGTGAATGTTTTGTTTGAGCCCAAACCGGAGCAAAATACATGAGCATCAATCTAAAGCATCTACTCAAGCGAACGCCCATCGCTTGGTTGCAGACCACCAATAATCCGATAAAGATGCTGATCGCTTTGGCGGGTATCACCTTCTCAAACTTATTGATATTTTTTCAGTTGGGACTCATGGATAGTCTCTACAACAGTCAACGCAAACCGATCGAACTTATGCAAGCCGATCTGGTTATGGTCAGTTCAAAATACAGCAATCTGGGGGCTCTCCAGGACTTCCAGCGCAGCCGTCTCTATCAGGTTTTAGGGGTGCAAGGGGTTGAGCATGTTTCTCCCCTCCGCATTGCCAGAGGAAATTGGATCAATCCCGAAACCCGCAAGTCCTATGATATCTATATCTTCGGCGCTAATCTCGATTATCCCTCGATGGCATTCCCTGAACTAGAGCAGGACCCAGGTCGTCTGCGACCACTCCGGACAGCTCTGTTTGATCGGAACTCCAAAAAACAATATGGTGATATTACCGGAACACTGGCGCGCGAAGGTGTATTTTTCTTAGAGATTAGTGGCAAGCAGATTAAGATCATTGACACTTTTGAAATGGGGTCAACCTTCGCTGCAGAAGCAAATCTAATTACAAGTGACAGTACATTTCTCTATCTTTTTCCAAAGATGGATCGCAATAAAATTCAAGTTGGTTTAATTAAGCTCCAGCCTGGTGCTCCTGTGCAGCAGGTAAAAGCAACCATGCAATCACTTTTGACGAAGGATGTCATGGTGCTTACTAAGCAAGAATTTTCTCAGGTTGAGCTGGACTACTGGAAGAAAAACTCATCGGTTGGATTTATTTTCTCACTAGGAGTTCTGGTAGGCTTCGTCGTCGGCAGTATCATTGTTTACCAAATCCTCTATGGAGATGTAATGAATTCACTGCCGCAGTATGCTACGTTGAAAGCGATGGGCTACACAGATATTTTTGTGATCTTCATCGTGATTCAGCAGTCTGCCATTCTCGCTATTATCGGGTTTATTCCTGGACTAGCTTTGTCTTATGGGATTTACTACTTACTTGCAACCGTGACAAAACTTTCCATTTACATGACTCTCACCAGAGCGATTCAAGTTCTGATCTTGACTTTCATCATGTGTGTCGGTTCGGGCACGTTAGCCACGAGAAAGTTGGTGCAACTCGATCCTGCAGATGTATTTTAAAAATGGAGGAATAGCAATGACTATGGCAATGACTGAAGAGAAACCGACTGTCGAAAAGCCAGAACCTATCATTTCACTACACAATGTTAATCACTATTTTGGAACGGGTGACAGTCGCAAACATGCCCTCAAAGATATCACCCTAGATATTTATCCAGGGCAACTGATTATCTGTACTGGCCCTTCCGGATCGGGGAAAACCACCCTGTTAACGATGCTAGGGGGACTACGCTCTTGCCAGGAAGGGAGCCTAAAGATATTAGGTGAGGAGCTGCGAGGCGCTACTAAGGAACAACTCGCGAAATTGCGTCTCAATGTGGGGTTTATCTTCCAGGCCCACAACCTAATGATGTTTCTCGATAGCACGAAAAATGTCCGCCTTTCCCTCGAATTGCATGATGAGTATTACGATCAGGATATGGATCGCCTAGCGGTCGAGATGCTAGAGAAGGTTGGTTTAGGCGATCGTGCCAAGTATTACCCGGCTAATTTATCTGGGGGGCAACGACAAAGAGTAGCGATCGCCCGTGCCTTGGTGAGTCGACCCAAGATTTTACTCGGCGATGAACCGACGGCTGCGCTAGATAAGGAATCTGGTCGTAATGTGGTCAACCTGATGAAGGAACTAGCAACGACTGAAAAAACGACGATTATCATGGTGACCCATGACAATAAGATCCTGGATGTTGCCGATCGAATCATCATTGTTGAAGAAGGCAGACTCGCCACTAAGGAACAGGAAGAAGCCTTCATCAAAAAGATGCGAGCAGCCTCTACCTGATACGAATCCTCAGGGCAACTATCTCACCATTAGCTTGCATTGCAGGTAGATGAAGATGATACGGACTTTTGGTTTAATCTGATAGCCCTTAAGAATTCAGTATTTCTCAGGTATCCAGCGTCGTTTCTTCATCGGCTTCTCGTCATCATAGCTGTGCTTCGTAGAACGATCGGCTAGCTTCACCTTCTCGTGCGGGACTGGTTCGTAGGGAAACAGGCTGAGAAAATGAGAAAGGCAGTTGAGACGCGCCCGTTTCTTGTCGTCCGAACGAATAATATTCCAAGGAGCCCACTCGGTATCGGTTGCGTCAAGCATCAGGTCTCTTGCTCTAGAATATTCAAACCACCGCTCGCGTGACGGCAGGTCCATGGCCGAGAGTTTCCATTGGCGTAGCGGGTCGTCAATTCTTGCCTCAAACCGCCGCTTTTGCTCAGCGTTACTGACTTCAAGCCAGTATTTGACCAGGTTGAGACCACCTGTAACAACGTAATTTTCAAAAGTCGGGCAGAGTTCCAGGAAATTCTGGTGCTGTTCCTGGGTGCAAAAACCCATGACGTATTCCACTCCCGCTCGATTGTACCAACTGCGGTCGAAGATCACGATCTCGCCAGCCGCTGGGAAATGGGTTAGATAGCGCTGGATGTACATCTGGGTCTTCTCGCGATCCGTAGGTGCAGGCAGGGCAACTACCCGGAAGATCCGAGGACTCACCCGCTCAGTCAGTGCGCGGATCGTTCCCCCCTTGCCTGCCGCATCCCGGCCCTCAAAAACCACAACAATTCTCTGACCCGTGTGTTTTACCCAGTCCTGTAGCAGACAAAGCTCCGTCTGCAGCTTAGTCAGTTCCTTGGCGTATTCCTTACCACTAAGCTTCTGGT